>JASEGX010000018.1 GCA_030017815.1 Thermodesulfobacteriota bacterium
ATATAGGGCATTTTCATAGACAGATTCCAGAAATCCATCACCAAGCTCATTATAAGCTTCATAAAAACTTCTAAGAATAATATCTGTGATTTCTTTGTATTTAAACCTAGCTGCGTTCATCTGTGTGAATCTGTGGCTGAATGATTACTGAAAATTAACATTTAATTAGAAAATAGAAAACGGAAAACGAGAAAGTGGAAAAATTTTTCACATATTGCGGATATCGGCAGGGAAAGATTTTTCTATTAAAAGTGGAAGGGGGGTTCCATTCTAGTTTCGAATTGCGAAATTCGCAATTTTTTTTACCTTTTCGGCACAGATAACAATGCGTTAACGCCAATCAACATGGCCAGACCCAGTAGGAATATCAGCCAACCCGAAAACTCATGCAAAAACCCTTGGGCAACCTTCTCCCCGTACTTACTGGCCAGACCGGCAGTCACCGTTAGCCTGATAATATTGGTCAGTATGGCTATGGGAACGGCTGAAAGAAATAGAAGCCATTTCTTAAATTTTGAGTGCTCAGTAAAAAACACAAGCGCGGCACTCAAGGCCAGAAGCGAAGTCAATGACCGGAGTCCGGAACAGGCGTCTGCCACTTCCAGAGTAGTGTTAGCAAGGTGGAGGATATTGCCTTCCCGGAAGATAGGTATGCCGAGTAAGCTGATGACCTTCACCGCCAGATAGGAGGCAAAGAGTTTCATGGGGAAGGCGATCTTATCCCAGATTATAGCCGGGAAGGGGATCATGAAAAATGAGTAGGCTATAGGAAAGGAAACTCTCTTAGTAAACTTCTTACCCGCTAAAAACAATGATAGACCAAATAAAACCAATATCATCGAGGTCCGCTGGAGGAAATACTCAGAACCGACCCTAGCCACGAGGAGCTGGCAAAGACCACAGATCAATAAAATTAGTCCAAGGTTGCTGGGCGCTGGTTGGATTTCTTTTAAATCTTTCCTGGCGGTCCAGATCATATACCCTGTTATGAATGGTATTAAATAACCATGCGAGTAGTTGTCATCGATCCCCCAGTCCGCTACCATTTTTGTGATGACAGGGTAGTAGAGGAGCAGGAAAAGGCCGACGAGGAGACCGAACTGTATATAAAGTACGTTCGAAGCGTTCGATTTGTTCGAAACGCGGGAAACGTTCGAGGTGTTCGAATTGTCAGAATTGTTCGAGACGTTCGAGGTGTTCGACTTGTAAGAAACGTTCGAGACGTTCGATTTGTTCGAGTCGCCGGAATCGTTCGAAACGTAGGGCATGATCATCCCTTTAACGCCTTCGACAGTTTCATTAATTTGAAGTATAAGGGTTCTATCGTCCTGATATCATCAAATTGCTGCCGGGTGATATATTTTCTCCTTATTCCAATCTTTAAATTTGTAATAGCCTCTATAAGAGACCCTAAAGCGATACGAATGTACTGATTAAATTCCCTTTTGTCCCGAACGCTGCCATCAGCAAGATTAAGAGCGATAGAACAGACACTTCTTTTAGCTTGCGGGATAAGCGCATATTTCTCTCCTTCAGGATAGTTATCCAGCAGAGAATACACTTCATCAATGACATCCATAGCCAATTGCCAGACTTCTAATTTTTCGAAATTGAATTCCATGTGTGAAACCGTTCGAGTTGTTATGAACGTTCGATTTGTTCGAGACGTTCGAGATGTTCGAACATTCGAACGAGTTCGCGACAGCGAACGATCAAACGATTCGAACGGTTCGAACGAGCGAAGCGATCGAACGAGTTCGCCCGGGCGAACGATCGAACGAGTGTTAACGATCGAACGTTATCATGCTCCCGGCAGATATTCCTCCAGCACCGGGATTACCTGCTTCGTAAAATCCTTCAAATATTCGACTGTCTTCGTCTCCTGGCCATCCTGCACCGGCGCCATGATGCGGATGAAGGCGCCGTCAGACCGGCGTTTGAACATGGAGTCCAGCACCAAATAGATCTTATCCATATATTCCGAGTGTATTATCCGCCCCCGGCATTGATACCAATAGAATACGACCTCTTTTTCGGCGCCCTTCTGCATTACCATCTTGTTGATCTCAACGGCAACCGGCCTGGAATGGCTAACCGTCAATTTTAATGGCTCTGAATGTATGACGTTCCAGCCGCCTCCGGGCATGCAGTTTTTCGGGGAGTGATAACCTTTTCCGCCGCTTCCCACACGTGAAAAATAGCTCACATAAAGGTTTACCGGCACCCCGTCTGCGGATACATAATCATACTGGATGTAGTCATCGACCCCCAGTATCTTCCTTACCTCGTCGCTGAGAGGGGTCTGGTTGGTCCATTTCCAATTGCCAATTCGGGTGGGAAACGTGCTGAGTGGTTTTTTTATGGGTACCTCAACTATTTTACCCACATAGCAATAGGAAACAATTGCCGCAACGGCCAGAAGAACTGACACAATGGTTATACGGGCGTTCGATAACATATCCTTATACTCACCGCAGAGACGCAAAGGACGCAGAGGGTTTTTTGTCTTTTTTGTCCAGCAGATCCCTGATCGGGACAAAATTAAAATCACTTAGCAAGCTTCGAAACCTATTCTCAACTTTATCGAGATTCAAATAATGGCGAAACCTTGACTTCAGGGAAGCAGTATCAATCCTGGGTTGATCCGGATCAAATTCCCAGGGGTGTAAATAGAATATGAACGGCCTTTGTTCAGTCCTGTTGATGTGACCAAGCAACCGCTTCACCAGCCAGTAGGGGAATAGGCGAAAATAGCCTCCTCCGGCAACCGGCAGGTTCTGACCGAAGAGGTGGATAGTAGAAATCGGGAATTCCCAGATAGCGTTCGAGTTGTTCGAGTCGTTCGAGACGTTCGAGTTGTTCGAGATGTTAAAAACGTTCGAACGGTTCGAACGTGCAAACGAGTTCGCAGCAGCGAACGATCGAACTGTCTGAACGTCACCGTTCAGACTAACCTTAAACGGGAATCGTGGGGCCTCAGGGAAGCCGTAAACATCATGATGTACAGGAAAGATACTGGAATCGTACCTATACCCCTCTTCAGCCAGAACTCTAAGTGCCCATAAGGTTTTCTTCGTTATGGAATAGGTGGAGGCACGGTAACCGACAACCTCTTCACCGGTGATGTCCTCAAGTATCTTTTTCGTTTTTGCGACATCCGCCCGAAATTCATCCGGACCCTGATTGGTTACCAGTTCATGGCGATAACCATGTGATGCAATCTCATGCCCCTGTTCGGCAATCTCTCTGACCAATCCCGGATACCTTTCGGCTATCCAGCCCAGGATGAAAAAAGTGGCCTTGATTGAATTGCTTGACCCGTTCGAAACGTTCGAGCGTTCGAGTGAGTTCACTTCCGTGGATGATTGAACAATTTGAACGTTATTTTCCGTTCGTTTAGCAAAACCGCTTGACCTGTTCGAAGCGTAGGAATTGTTCGAAACGTCTGGATTGCTCAACATCTCTAATATCCTGTGGGTATTACCTTCCACCCGTGACTCATAGTTATCCCAGTCTGCAGGATTTATCACACTTGAGAAGGCGTGTACCTGGAAATAGTCTTCCACGTCTATGGTGAGGGCGTTAGCGATTGGACTCATCATCCGCGATACTTATAACTCTTGTAATACTCATACTCACGCGAAAGATGGCTGAACCCGTTGAAGGCCACACCTATGATTTTATCTCTGCCCAGCACTGAAACCGATCTTTCAATTACATCACGATCGGTCTTTCCCCTCCTCACAACCATGAGAATACCGTCTACACTTTTGGCCAGGACAGATACCTCTGCCGTTATCTGGGCCGGAGTACAATCAAAGATAACAAATCGATCATGGTAACGATTCTTTACCTCCTCCACAAAAGATCCCATCTTTCCCGATGAAAGTAACTCACTTGGATTGGCGGGAGGCATACCGCCGGGCAGCAGAGTCAATTTTTCAATGTCTGTCTTGACCAGAAGGCTACTTAAGAGAGTGTCGTGTGAGAGATAATCGCTCAGGCCATGCTCACCGGATACATTAAATAAAAGGTGTTGCGCCGGCCTCCGGATGTCGCAATCAACCAGCAAGACATGCTCCTGAATCCCCTGCGCGATGCTAATGGCCAGATTGGCCGCGATAAGTGATTTACCTTCCTCCTCCATAGCGCTTGTGACCATTATGGTCCTGGGGATAGAGCCATTGCGGGGGTACAGGATGCGGGAACGTAATATCTTGAATTGTTCAGCAGCCATGGACTGTGGATCGGTCACGGTTACCAACCGCTCGTTAAGGCCATAATCCACATACTGATCCGCAACAGGCAGACTCTCAATCTCAATATCGCGCCCCGGCGCGTCTACGGCAGGAATCTCCTCGGCCACTTCTACCTCAGGCGGGACCTCCGGTACAACCGGTCTTTTTACCTTCTCCCGGTTAAATTTCTCCAAGGCCTCATATATCTTGCCCATAACTTCTCCTCTTTATGCCATCACCGCAAAGAACAGTTACGAAAAATAATACATCCCCCATAATACAACGGCTACAACCCCGGCTACGGCCCCCATTGCCCACTTCAACCATGCAGGGAAAAATCGGGACCTCTTTTCGCCGGGAAGCGTCAAATCTTTTGATGCCTCTCTAATTATTCTGGTATTAATCTCTTTCTTGCCTCTTACAAAGCCAGTCAGCAAGGCCTGGTCGGCCAGGATATTAATGGCCCGCGGGTATCCCTTTGTATATTTGTAGATTGCTCGTACAGCGCCAGAGTTAAAAAGATTGTTAAACTTGGCTCCAGCAACAAGCAGACGCTTTTTCAGGTATTCCCCGACATCCTCCCTGCTCAGTGGTAGGAGGTGATAAGAAGCGCATATACGCTGTCTCAAGGGCAAAAGGGATGGATCTGTAAGCTTCTGGTTCAATTCCGGTTGACCAACCAAAAAGATGTTTAATAGTTTTTCCTCGGCCGTTTCCATGTTAGAAAGAAGTCTTATTTCCTCTAAAAGCTCAACAGATAGCTTATGGGCCTCATCAACAATAAGGAGTACATACTTCCCCTGACGAGCAGATTCGTGCAAAAAATCGGAAAACTTCATCAAAAATTGGGCCTTGGAAAAGGTCCCTACCGAAAGCCCGAAGGCATTACCTATATAATACAAAAAATCATCGACGCTCATGCCGGGATTAGACACTGCGGCATAACGTATATTATCCTTCAGACCCGCCAGCAATGCCTGCAACAATGTGGTCTTGCCGGTGCCCACGTCGCCAGTGATAACTACAAAACCCTTTCTCTCCTCAATCCCGTACCTCAAATGGGCCAGGGCCTCTTTATGGCCTTCGCTCCAGAAGAGAAATCGGGGATCAGGCGTTATCTTGAAAGGCTTTTCATTTAAATAATAAAAACGTTCATACATAAGACTATACCCACATCCCCGGATACTTTTTTATTACTGCGAATAAAAGAACAGACGTAACTACTATTCCAAAGCTTATTACATAAATTGCAATAAGCCTTTGTTTTCTCTTTATTTTTATATCATCGGCCGTGGCGAGCACAGGGATACCGGCCAGGACCGGCAATTTCAGAAATGATTCTATGTCTTCAATACGGTAAAACGACTTATCAATGTATTCCCGGCCAAAGGCCAGCCCGACAGAAACACCCAGGGCAGCCATTATAGTCATGGCTAAGATCCTGGGGATATTGGGCTTGGATGGCATCTGGGGTACCCGGGCCGGGTCAAGGATCCGAAACTGCTCGCCCTTTTGCCTTCTTTCCAGGCTCTCGGCCCGCTCGGCCTCCAGCTTTTTGGCCAGGAGATTTTGATAGCTGGCACTAAGATTTTCGTAGTCCCTTTGGAGCTCAACAAGTTCCTGTTCACGGCGTGGCATATTCTCGATCCGGCCCTGGTAGGTAAATATCTTTTTCTTTAATTGAGCGGCCTCCCCTTCCAGATTTCTTATCTCCATATCAATGCCTGCCATCTGCCCCTGGAAACTTTCCAGGATCGGATTCCCACCAGTTCTTCCCCCGCTCTCTTTTTCGCTATTATCGCTGCTCTCCGCCGCTAATTTCTTTTCTATTTTTTCAATCATCTTTTTGGTCTTCATCACGTCAGGATGATTGGCAGTATACCTGGTCTCCAGAGCAGCAAGACGTTCTTTTAATTGTTGAAGAGAGGGATCACTCGCCCCCCCTGAAGATTCGTCCTCAAAAATTTCAACCAGATTGTTCGTACCAGCCATCTGCATCTGCTGCTGGATAAGAATCTTCGATTCTTTGGCACGTCTGATACTTTCCTGTACCGCTTCCAGTTGCTGTTGCAGCCCCGTCAGGACGGACAAATTGGCCTGGCTCTGTGCCGGCAATTCACCAATATGAGCCATTTTATAACGTCCGATTTCGGCCTCACGTTTTCTTAAATGTGTTTCTACTTGCTGTAGTTCTTCAGCCAGAAATTCGCTTGTACCCCTGGCATGCTCTTCCCGCAATTTCAGGTGTTCCTCCATGAACATGGAGGCCAGTGTATTTGCCACCAGGGCCGCGGTCTGGGGGGATTCAGCCTCATAACCAAGGGTAAAGGCCGTGGCGCCCCGCTTTGCTGAAGAAAGTTCGACGCTTATACTATTTCGCATCATTTCTATTATTTTCTCCATGGGGAGATCTTTACGCTGGTTAGGATAGAGGTTAAGCTGCGTTATGACCCCTTCCAGTCTGGTTCGGCTTAATATCTCCTGCCCAATGGAGTGGATACGTTCATCTATATCTGCCGTAACCGTGGAATGGATAAAACTCTCAGGGACTCTCTGCCTGACGATGCTTATCGTAGTAGATGACTTATAGATCTTTGGCGCGGTCAAGCAATATGCAAGACCCGAAACAATAATAAGAAAAAACGTGGGAATTACATACCACTTCCTGCGCCTGAGCATGTCCAGGTAATACGTAAAGTCTATTTTATTTTCTTTTTCTGTCATGATTACCTCTTAGCTGTCAGCAGGACTTTGCTCATGGCTCATGGTTCATAGTTCTATGAGCTATCAGCTTGCGACTGCAAGGAGCAAAAATTGGCTGAAAGCTGAATGCTAATTATAACTAGCTGTGATCCTTAACATAATCTGATTATCGTCATAGTCGTTAATATCCGCGCTTGAATCGCGCTCCGTGTGCTGTCCGCTGAGCGAAAGCGTCAGCCACTGCCTGTAGCTATAGGCAAGGCCGGCAGTGGCTGACCAGACCGTATCCCGTCTATCAACCTGCTCAATAAATTTTTCCTCCAGGTAGCTCACTCCACCGTTTACCGTCGTGTTAGGAAGAAGTAAATAGCTGATCCGGCCATTAGCCGACCAGAACTTGGTAAAACCAAGATTTTCCGCATCAGAGAGTTCCTGACGGTAGCCGCCCGCGCCCCCAACAGAAACGTTACCCCGTTCAATTTTTTGATCGATCCCAGCCTGATAATTCAATCCGTCGCTTGTGCCGCCGTTTTCGGGATTGCGCAAAAAATACCCGATGCCGGCGTTCAGCGCAGTGTGGGGTCCCATGCTCTTACTATATGAGATATTCCCACTGTGTATTACGTAATCCGTCCGGCCAGGGTCATAATCCATGTCAGTATAGGTGTAACTTGCCGAGCAACGACTATCCGGGCCCAATAGGTGCGTAAACCGCAACGTATCGGTATGCTGCTTAAAATCAGGGGAGGTCTCATAATCGCTGACTGAATACCGGACGTCTAAGTCCAGGCCGTTTTTCACGTCAAACCAGTAAGATATACCGGCAGATGGGGTCTGTATCCGGGTGTCTTCTATCGCCGGATCCCTGTTTTCCAAATGGCTGTCATTGTAGCCCACAAAAAAGCTGTCCTTCAGGCCAAACTGGTGCGAGATTTTGATATCACCGGTATTCCGGTAATAGGTATTTCTGGTCCGGCGTGTAGCATAGACAATCGTATCCTCCGGCCACACAAGCAAGTACGGACCGTATGGCTGATAATAGTAGCGTGTAACGTGAATAGCCTCCATCTGTTCCCTCGGTTCCTCCGTCCGGTAGAAACTATCCCGAACGTCGATGCGGGTATAGGGACCGGCCTGCCAAAAGGCGCTTAAATTGCCATTGTGGCGCACAGTATTATATTCGGTATATCGCTTGTAAAAGACAAATCCCGGGTTGTAATTCAGGGTGACGCCCCTGGTGGGACACTGGGCATCAAAAGCAACAGCCGGTGAAATAGTACTTGTCCAGTCCGATGTCTCATCAGTAGATCTGAGGAAGATATTATCGTCATATTTTTCCTCAACAGAGAGGCTCGGAGTAAACTTATACCGGCACTCGGCCCGGACTGAAGGGACCGCCCACGAAAAACAGGACAGAAACAACAACACGATGACCATCACTCTAAGATATCCCATATAATATCCCCTATAATATCCTCTGGTATGATATGTTAGCTAAAGCTGATAGCTTTTTATGGAATAATAATCGTATCATTTGGCTGCAGGTAGATGTTCTGTTCCGGTTTACGCCCTGAGATCACCTTTTCGTAGTCAAAAAAGATGCGTTTAGCCTCATCTCCAACCCGTCGAATTATAACTATATCATCGGAATCCGCCCATTCGGCGAGACCACCAGCCACAGAGAGGGCCTGCAACACCGTCATATCCTTACTCAACAAATATTCGCCCGGCTTCTGTACCTTACCTATAATGTATATCCTGCGACCTAAACTTTCCTTAACTATGACTGAAACTTCAGGTAGTTCTACAAAGTCCTTAATCTTCTCCTCTAAGTCTTTCTTTAATTGAAGGGGCGTGAATCCGGCAGCCTTTACATCGTTAAGTAATGGTAAGGTTATCATCCCATCAGCCCTTACCGGTACAACCCGCGAAAAGTCAGGTTCCTTCCAGACCTGGATTTCGAGAATATCACTCGGCCCTATAATGTAACTATCATCAACCACTGGTTTTTCATCCCGGGGGATATTTCCCGCCTCAACCGGGGCATTCCCGGAACCGCCTTCTTGTGCCTGGCTGATGTAATTCGGAAAGAGTGCTAATATTAAGATCAAAATAAAGATTCTGACTGAAGCCTTAATCCTGAAGTTCTTCATATTCCACCCTCTTGTTCTCTTTTTTATATCCAGCGTTTTGATTATGACTATACCATTTTCCCGTCTTAGTGTATAGCGTTTAGCGGATAGCGTGCAGCGTATAGTTACACGCTAATCCCTAATCGCTAAACGCTATCTTCCTAGAAGCAATTAATATGCCACTAGATAGCGGATAGCGCGTAGCGATTAGCGTGCAGCGAAATGGGTACGTTAGAACGTTGAAACGTTTACACGTTGACATGTTTGGAACGTCAGCACACTTAAAATGGAAGTTTTTTTCACACTATTGAAGAAACAAGGAGGGAAATTTTATTCACTTATCTATGGAAAAATAATTCCACACATTAAATAGCGGGTAGGGATTAGCGAATAGCGTTTAGTGTCTCCGTGCCGATCTCGCCGATGTTCTCTACCACATGGATACCGTGTTGCCGGAGGGTTTCCATTTTCTGGGCGGCTGTGCCCTGGCCGCCGGATATAATGGCCCCGGCATGGCCCATGCGCTTGCCCGGAGGGGCGGTGCGGCCGGCAATGTAGCTGATAACCGGTTTGGGGAAGGATTCTTTTATGTACCTTGCGGCCTCTTCCTCCGCCGTGCCGCCGATCTCACCGATCATGACCACGGCCCCGGTGTCATCGTCAGCGGCAAATAGTTTTAAAATATCAACAAAAGTAGAACCGATAAGCGGGTCGCCACCGATGCCCACACATGTGGACTGGCCCAGACCAGCCTTGGTTAATTGATCCACCACTTCATAAGTCAAGGTGCCGCTGCGGGAGACAACGCCAATAGGACCCGGCCTGTGGATAGGACCGGGCATGATGCCTACTTTGCACTTACCCGGCGAGATGAGACCAGGGCAGTTGGGACCGATAAGCCGGCAGTCTTTGCCGTCCAGGTAACGAAGGACACGTACCATATCCAAAACAGGAATCCCTTCGGTAATACAGACGATGACCTTAAGTTCGGCATCAGCCGCCTCAACGATGGCATCAGCCGCAAAGGAAGCCGGAACAAATATCAAAGAGGTATTAATAGCATGCGCGCGACAGGCCTCGCGTACGGTATTATAGACCGGAACGCCGTCTACCTCCTGGCCTTTTTTACCCGGCGTAACCCCGGCCACGATCCTGGTTCCATAGGCCATACACTGCCGGGCATGGAAACTGCCTTCCTTACCGGTCAACCCCTGGACAACTACACGTGTGTTTTCGTCTATAAGGATGCTCATACGCTATTCGCTATAACGGATATCACTTCATTCATATCCCCAGCCACGGTAAAGTTCAAACCGGATTGAGCCAGAAGTTCGGCCCCCCTATCCTTGTTTGTACCCTCCAACCGGACTACTATAGGGACTTTTATCTCAAGATTGGAGACCGCGTTTATGACGCCCTCGGCCAGCACGTCGCAACGCAATATGCCTCCAAAGATATTTATCAGCACCAATTTAACCCGTTCGTCGGAAAGTATGAGCCGGAAACCATTGGCCACGGCCTCAGCGTTAGCCCCGCCGCCGACATCCAGAAAGTTGGCCGGCCTTGCCCCGGCTAAAGCTATGGCATCCATAGTGGCCATGGCCATGCCCGCGCCATTTACCATCATCCCTACCGTGCCATCCAACCGGATGTAATTCAGCCGGTATCGAGCCGCTTCTTCCTCCCAGGTGTTCTCATATTCCCGCCACTCGAGAAGCTCCTTATGCCGGAACAGGGCATTGTCGTCAATATCCAGTTTGGCATCGAGGGCGAGTATCTCTTTATCCCGGGTGACAACCAGAGGATTTATTTCAGCGAGCGAACAATCATAAGCGGCAAGGACGCGATAAAAGTTGCCTAAAAGTGTAGTGAACGCTGATCCCAGGGCCGGCTCCATCTCCAGCCCGAAAAAAAGATTACGGGACTGATAAGGCATTAAACCGACTACCGGGTCGATGGCCTCTTTTATCAGAAGGTGTGGTTTGGACCGGGCAATCTCCTCAATATCCATACCGCCGGCAGCGCTGGCCAGAATCACCGGACGCGCCCTGCTACGGTCTATAGTAACGGCCAGATAATACTCTTTTTCAACGGGAAAGGCGCGTTCCACCAGTACCTTGCGCACCAGCTTACCTTCTGGACCGGTCTGGGGCGTAACCAGATTCATCCCGATGATCTTTTGGGCGGTCTCCACGACCGCGCCTCTATCCTCAGCGAGCTTTATGCCGCCGCCTTTTCCCCGGCCGCCGGCGTGGATCTGGGCCTTAACCACAAACGGCCCCTGCCCCAGTTTATCAGCTACCGCCCCGGCCTCCTCCGGGGAAGCCGCCATCTCTCCCGGTGGCACAGGGACGCCTTCTCGCGCCAGAAGAACTTTGGCCTGATATTCATGTAGTTTCATGGCAATATCCGAGTTGAATTTTATAGCCCAAGCCATGGGAAAAGGCAAGAAATTTTGGGGGACTTACCGCAAAGACGCAAAGGAAAACAAAAACTTAACGCTATCCCCTAAACGCTACACGCTAATTGCTATTCCCTAACCCCTACACGCTATACGCTATTTAACCCGCCAGATCCGGGCGCCGACCGAAGAAAGTTTTTCCTCAAGCCGCTCGTAGCCACGGTCCAGATGATAGACGCGGGATACCTCCGTCTTGCCTTCAGCTACGAGTCCGGCCAAAATGAGTGAGGCGCTGGCCCTGAGATCTGTAGCCATAACCGGCGCAGCCAGCAGATTACCGCTCCCCCTAATGATCGCGCTCCGCCCCTCGACGATAATGTCGGCGCCCATACGTTGCAGTTCGCCTACATGCATAAACCGGTTTTCAAAAATAGTCTCGGTTATAACTGACAGGCCGTTTCCCATGGTCATTAACACCACCATCTGGGCCTGTAAATCGGTGGGGAACCCCGGATAAGGCTGCGTCTTGACATCTACACTGCGGATCGGCCCGTTTCGGCGCACCCGCATGCCGTCGGAATCTACATCAATAACCAGACCGGCCTCGCGCAGTTTGGCTATAGCCGCCTGAAGATGGCCGGCCTGACAATTTCGTAAAAACAGGTCTCCGCCCGTCAACCCCGCAGCAATCATATAAGTCCCGGCCTCAATACGGTCAGGGATGATATTGTAGTGGCCGGACCTAAGTTCAGAAACACCCTCAATTACTATGGTATCTGTGCCCGCCCCTTTTATCCGTGCCCCCATTTTGCCCAGATAGTCAGCCAGCGCTGCTACCTCAGGCTCACAGGCCGCATTCTTTATCACCGTTGTGCCCCGGGCCAGAGCCGCCGCCATCATCACGTTCTCTGTGCCGGTTACGCTGACCACGTCAAAATAGACAGGCGCCCCTTTTAATTCGTCCACCCGGGCTATAACATATCCCTGCTCCAGGTCTATCTTTACCCCCATCTTTTCAAGGGCCTTAAGGTGGAGATTAATCGGACGGGCCCCTATAGCACATCCTCCGGGAAGAGAAACCCGCGCCTGTCCGAACCGGGCCAAAAGAGGACCCAAAACCAGGACCGAGGCCCGCATCGTCCTCACCAGATCGTAAGGCGCTTCACACTTGTCTGCCCCCCGGGTATCGATCTCCAATCGCTTCCCATTCCGGGAAGACCGAGCCCCCATGTAATCAAGTAACTTTAAAAGGGTCTTTATATCCACCAGGTCCGGCACATTATCAAATACATGCACGCCACCGGCGAGTAGAGCAGAGGCGATAAGCGGCAAAGCGGCATTTTTTGCCCCGCTGATTACCACTTCGCCCTCAAGAGGATAGCCGCCTTCGATTACAATTTTATCCATATTAAATTAAGTTAGGACGCAGATTTTCGCTGATATCCGCAGAAAAATACTTTCTCAAATTATCCGCTTTATATTTTACAAAACCGTCGTATTAAAATCCTGTAAATCTGCGTTCATCTGCGTCCAAAATAGAAATTAGTTGATCCTCTGTGCCCGAATTACCCGATCAATACCACAATAGTCACGTATTATGGAGACATTTCCAAAGGCCTTATTTTTTTCAAATTCCTTTAAGACCTCCACACCCTGTCCATCGCCTATCTCCAGGAAGAGCCGGCCTCCAACCTTGAGGTGCGCAACGCTCTGGATGATTATCTTTCGGATCACGTCCAGACCATCCGGACCGCCATCCAAGGCCAGCCGCGGTTCATAATCCCGCACCTCCGGCGACAGCCCCGGGAACATTTCTCCCGGTATATAAGGGGGATTGGAAACGATAAGGTCAAAAGATACCCCCTGGCCGGCTAAAGGGGCAAAAAGGTTGCCCTGTAAAAAGGTTATGGAATCCAGGACGTTATGCCGCCGGGCATTCTCCCGGGCTACAGAAAGGGCCTCTTTTGAAATATCCACGGCATATATGTCAGCGCCAGGAAGCTCTCTGGCCAATACAACGGCCAGGATACCGCTTCCCGTACAAAGATCAAGTATGGTAAGGCCATCCGGAGGGATGCCCTGTTTTTTGACGGTATTCAGAACCGTCTCAGCCAGGATTTCTGTCTCCGGCCTGGGAATCAAGACCTCAGGGGTTACTTTAAAGGAAAGTGACCAGAATTCCTGCTCGCCCAGGATATATTGGAGGGGTTTTCTTTTTGTCCTCTCCCGGATAAGACCGGTCAGCGTCTTTTCTTCCGCAGAGGACAAGACCCGATCCATATTCAAGAAGAGGTTTAGACGATCTACCCCGAAGACATGGGCCACGAGTACCTGGGCATCGGCCTCAGGCTCGGGGACGCCGGCGGCGATCAGGGTCTCTTGTATATAGTCGAGGGCCGTACGCACCGTTTTTAGACTGGAACTCGTAATTTCGCCAATATCCACCGAAAACATCTTTGCATCTTATTATTCGTTATTCTCCAGAACCACCATGGACAGGCGAGACGCCTGTCCTACGGACTGTATTCTGCATTCTGACTTCTGTATCTTATATCAATGCTTGAGCGCCTCGGCCTGGTAGTAAGCGATAAGCGGAGAGATGACATCTTCCAGTTCACCCCCCAGAATTGCCTCCAGCCGATAGAGGGTAAGGCCAATGCGGTGGTCGGTCATTCTCCCCTGGGGGAAATTATAGGTACGGATACGTTCGCTTCGGTCACCGGTGCCAATCTGGCTCTTGCGCTCACGGGCTATCTTTTCCTGCTGCTCATTCTGTGTCTTGTCAAGTAGACGAGCCCTTAGTATCTTCAGGGCCTTGGCCTTGTTTTTATGCTGTGACTTTTCGTCCTGGCAGGTCACTACCATGCCGGTCGGGATATGCGTGACGCGCACCGCGGAATCAGTAGTATTGACGCTCTGTCCCCCCGGACCGGAAGAACGATAGACATCCACGCGAATATCGGCCGGGTCAATATATACGTCAACTTCTTCCGCCTCCGGAAGGAGGGCGACGGTCACCGCCGAGGTATGAATCCTCCCCTGGGCCTCGGTCACAGGCACCCTCTGCACCCGGTGGACGCCGCTCTCATATTTAAGCTGGCTATAAACATTCTCACCGGATATAAGGGCGATAATCTCTTTGAAGCCGCCAATGCCGGTAGGATTGGAACTCATGATCTCAACCTTCCATCCACGGCGCTCGGCAAACCGGCTGTACATGCGAAACAGGTCGGCCACGAACAGGGCCGCTTCCTCGCCGCCGGTACCGGCCCGGATCTCCAGAATAGTATTTCTTTCATCATTAGGGTCTTTAGGAAGCAGGAGTACCTTTAACTCATCTTCCAGATTTTCCTGCTCCTTCCTTAACTTCTGGACCTCTTCTTTAGCCATCTCCCGTATTTCTTCGTCTTCATCGCGCATTAATTCCGTGTTATTGGCGATCTGCTCTTTAACTTCCCTGTACCGGCGGTAGGTTTCAACCAATTTTCCCATAGCTGAATGTTCTTTGGCATACCTCTGGTATTGCGCCGGGTTGCTTGCCACCCGCGGATCACCAAGCATTTTTTCTAAATCGAGGTATTTTTCTTCTACTTCTTCTAATCTCTCAAACATAAAATTACCAACCTACAACTAATGCCAAAATGTAATTATTCAGCCACTAAGACACGAAGACGCTAAGATTATAAAACTGAGATTATAAAATAATTCTCTAGCCTTAATCCTCTTCACGCAGACAGTATAAGCGACATCTATAATTTTTCTGGCAATGGATTCTTCTCTCGTGGATAGCAGCTTAAAATTAATATCATCCTTTATGCCTTAGTGACTTTGTGGCTGAATAGCTAGGAAGGGGCCTGAGAAGGGATTTTGTGTTGGCTATTTAAAGATAAGGCACGGTTCAGGGCGCGTAAAGCCACTTCTATCTGATCATCGGATGGCTCACGGGTGGTAAGCCTCTGTAGGTAGAGACCGGGCGCAACGAACGGACGCACCCAGGCATGATCCGGTCGGGCGCTCGTCCACCTCGTAAGTTCATAAGATAATCCGGCTATCGGTAACATAAGGCCTATCTTTAGAAAGATATAAGCCGCGTTGGATACCCAAAATGGCCAGGCAGCGGGCTTCGGTACGAAGGCAAAGACTATGGAAAATATAACTATGCTGATAATTAAAACCATCAGGATAAACGCCGTCCCACATCGGGGATGGAGCGTCGAGTATTTCCGGGCATTTTCCACCGTCAGGGCTTCACCTGCTTCATAGGCATAAATTGACTTGTGTTCGGCACCGTGATATTGGAATATCCTCTGTATATCTTTTAGTTGCGAAATTCCCAAAATATACAGGAGGAAAAAGGCAATCTTTAAAAGTCCGTCAATCAGGTGAAAGTAAACGGAATCTATGCCCAAAACCTCCGGGGCAATCTCAGCAATCCAGAGACTTATTACATGGGGTAGCACCACAAATAGAAATATACCCAGGGCCATCGCCACTACCATAGTAAAGAAAATAGCCCATGAGCCGGTCCCGGTAGTACGCCCACTCTCCTCTTCTTCCATGGCCTGATTCGCCGAAAAACTTAAGGCCTGTATCCCGTTGACCAGGGCCTCGCCCAGCACCAGCACACCCCGTAAAATTGGCCATTTGAAAAATGAAAAACGTTCCGCCAGAGAGCGCCAGACATCTCCCTTAATCACCACTTCGCCGTTGGCCTTGCGCACGGCTATGGCGATAGCCCTGGGGGCGCGCATCATGACCCCTTCAATGACTGCCTGCCCGCCGACTCTGACACCTTTCTGGTTGAGAATATGCAACGCTATTTTTGTCCTTTTCCGTATTTCTTTAAGAAACGCTCCACGCGGCCTGTTGTGTCAACCAGCCTCTGCTTGCCGGTGAAAAAGGGATGGCATTTGGAGCAGATTTCCACACGTATATCCTTTTTAGTGGAGCCTGTTTCCATCTCATTGCCGCAGGCACAGCGTACCGTAGTTTTGTGATACTTGGGGTGAATATTCTCTTTCATCTTTATCTCCCTTAATTAGGTACTAATCCCGACTATTATAGCCCAGTATAAAGTTTTTTCAACCCAAATCTAGCGATAATATGGCAGGAACAGGTAAATTCGTCATTCCCGCAAAAGCGGGAATCCATGCTTATTAAGGAACTGGATTCTACATCAAAATGACATTTTTTATCGCTGGATTTGGGTTGAAGTTAATTGGGACACTTGTCGCCCTTAAAATTTCGAAATCCGAATTTCGAAATTTATCGATTCATCGAATCCAGAAACTCAGCGTTATTCTTTGTTCCGTCCATCTTTTCCAAAAGGAATTCCATGGTATCCACAGGATTAAGCGGGGAAAGAAGCTTGCGCAAGATCCAGACACGGTTAAGATCAGCCGGCGGCACTAAAAGTTCTTCCTTTCTGGTGCCGGAACGATTTATGTCTATCGCCGGGAATATCCGCTTATCACTCAGTTTTCTATCCAGATGTATCTCCATATTCCCGGTTCCCTTGAATTCTTCAAAGATAACCTCATCCATGCGGCTGCCGGTTTCAATAAGCGCAGTGGCGATAATAGTCAGACTGCCTCCTTCTTCAATGTTGCGGGCCGCTCCAAAAAAGCGTTTAGGCCGGTGCAGGGCATTAGAATCTACACCCCCGGAGAGCACCTTGCCACTGGGAGGAACCACGGTGTTATAAGCCCGCGCCAGACGAGTAATACTGTCTAACAGTATTACCACATCCCGCTTGTGTTCCACGAGCCGTTTGGCCTTCTCGATAACCATCTCTGCCACCTGAATATGCCTTTGAGCCGGCTCGTCAAAGGTTGAACTGATAACCTCGCCCTTGACCGAGCGTTGCATGTCAGTGACTTCTTCAGGCCGTTCATCAATCAACAGCACAATCAGAATTATCTCCGGGTGATTCATGGTGATGCTATTGGCTATATTTTGCAGAAGCATGGTCTTGCCGGTACGCGGCGAGGCCACAATAAGTCCGCGTTGGCCTTTGCCAATGGGCGTCAGAAGATCCATAATTCTCGCAGAATAGTTGGTTGGTTCGTCCTCTGACTCCAGGCTGATCCTCTCCATCGGGTAGAGCGGCGTTAAATTATCGAAGAGTATCTTTTCCCTGCCGAGATCGGAATTCTCATAATTGATAGCCTCGACCTTAAGCAGCGCGAAGTAGCGTTCGCCTTCTTTGGGAGGACGAATCTGGCCGGTAACCGTATCTCCCGTACGCAGACTAAATCGGCGTATCTGGGAAGGCGAAACATATATATCGTCCGGCCCGGGCAGATAATTATAGTCTGGCGCCCTCAAAAATCCAAACCCATCAGGCAGTATCTCTAATACGCCGCCGCCATAAATAACGCCGTTCTTGTCGGATTGGGCCTGCAAGATGGCAAATATGAGCTCCTGCCTGCGCATATTGGCCACGCCTTCGATATTGAATTGCTTGGCCATGTGGGCAAGGTCACCGACTTTTTTCTCTTTAAGGTCAATCAAATTCATAAACTACTCCTTACCTTTACCTATCCTGAATCTAACTGCGCACATTCAGCGCAAAAATACAAAAAAGCGAAGCCTCGATATTATATCGACCGGCCAAATGGATACCTTGAAAAAACACGGGTGTTTTCTGATGAATATTTTAGAAATTCAAACGGTAGTATATCTTTGGATTTTTTGCCCGTTTCCAGGAAGGAATAACGTTCCCTGTAACAGTAATGAATAAAAAAATAAAAGTCAAGATTTTTTTCTTGCTTTGTCA
>JASEGX010000213.1 GCA_030017815.1 Thermodesulfobacteriota bacterium
GTCGGTGCACGGTGAACTGTGAACGGTGAACTATTTCCATAGCTACGCCGCAGTGATCCGCCGGAGGCGGACAACGCAGCAAATGGACTTTTTACGAAGCCGTCAAGCAATGATCCCTTCCTTCTTGCCTATTTCAATTAATGACTCGGCCGCATTTTCCAATTCGGCCTGCTGATGAGCCGCACTGACCGTGAGCCTCAGCCTGGCCTGCCCGGCCGGAACCGTGGGCGGCCGGATGGCGGGTACGTATATACCACCTTTTTCCAGTAAGCTTCGACTAATGGCCACGGCCTTTTCCGGGGCACCGATAAAGATAGGCATAATGGGTGCCTGACTGCCCATGAGATTGAAACCAGCGGATATCAGGATGCCGCGCATATAACGTACGTTGAACCATAGGCGTTCGATAAGGGAAGGTTCTGCCTCTATAAGTTTTATAGCTGCTGTAACCGCAGCTATGCTTCCCGGTGGCAAGGCCGTCGTATAAATAAAGGAACGGGCCTTGTTTACAAGATAGGCTATCAAGTCGCTGGATCCGGCGACAAATCCCCCTACGGATCCGATAGCCTTACTGAGCGTACCTACGTGGATGTCGATGCCCTTACTCACCCCAAGGTAGGCAGCAGTGCCCTGCCCTTTTTCCCCCATAACGCCTGTGCCATGGGCATCATCGACTAAAAGGAGACATTCATGTTGAGAAGAGATGTCTGCGAGCTGTCTAATTGGCGCTATGTCGCCATCCATGGAAAAAACGCCTTCGGTTACGATTAATCTTTGGCCTTTCGTCTCCCGGGTATGGAGCAAATTTCCCAGGGAGTTCACATCATTGTGACCAAAGCGGTAGAGTTTTGCCCGGCTCAGGATGCAGGCATCGATGAGGCTGGCATGGGCCAGACGATCGCAGAATATAAAATCATCTCTGCCCATAAGGGCGGTTATGACGCCCATATTAGCGGTATAACCGGAGGAAAAGACCAGGGCCTTTTCCGTGCCCTTGTGCCGGGCCAGGGTCTCCTCCAGTTCCTCATAAAGGTGGGAATGGCCGCTTATCAGTCTGGAGGCCCCGGCGCCTGTTCCATAACGTTCTGTGGCCTTAATAGCCGCCTCGATTACCTGTGGGTGATGTGTAAGTCCAAGGTAGTTATTCGTACAAAATAGCGTTACTTCTCTGCCCTTAAGATAGCCGCGCGTGGGGCCAACCGGAGTAATGGAGACAAGCTCCCGGTAAAGCGAGATGTTCTTCAGATCGGTCAGTTCTTGTTTGAGGTCAGTTACAGGCACGGACACCCTGCTTAATTATAGATGGTTTCAGATTTAACGAAGCAATCATCTCATGGTCAGCCTGTATTTCAGATCCCTTTGTCGTGAGGTAGTCACCGATTATGAGTCCACTTATCCCTGCTTTTATGGCTGCCGCCTGTTGATCGCCAAGGACTTTGGCCCTTCCTCCGGCCAATCTTATAGGAACATCAGGGATTATAATACGGAAAAGGGCGACGGTCATTATGACCTCATCCGGTGTAAGGAGAGGTTGCACCTCCAATGGAGTCCCGGGGCGGGGATCCAGAAAATTGAGCGGGATGGAATCAGGGTTGAGGTGTTTTATCTCCAACGCGAAATTAACTCGATCCTGCAAGGACTCTCCTAGTCCCAGTATCCCCCCGACACAAATCTCCAGACCGGCCTCCCTGGCTATATGAATCGTAGATAGGCGATCTTCATAAGTCTGAGTGGTACAAACCTTGGGATAAAAATCACGGTTCGTCTCCAGATTATGATGGTAGCGCACCAACCCGGCCTCCTTTAGTAAAAGGGCTTCATCGAGACCGAGTTTCCCCAGCGAAGCGCAAGGCAAAAGTGCTGTCTCCTGCTTAATCAGGCGAATTGCCTCACATACTTTAAGGAGTTCTTCTTTAGAAAGCCTGGCTCCGCTCGTTACTATGGAAAAGCGATGCGTCCCAGACTTCTGCGCTGCCTGAGCTGCCTCTAAGAGACCCTTGGGTTGGCGTAAGGGATATGCCTTAATAAGGCTTCGGTGATGACTCGATTGGGCGCAAAAGGAACAATTGTGCGGACAGGCGCCGGATTTGGCATTGGTTATAGCGCAAAATTCGATGATCGGGCCATGGAATTGTCTTTGCACTTCCTCGGCCCGAGCAAGCAGACTTGCGCCCTTACCGCTGACCATAAAATCCGCAAGCTGAAGACCGTCGTCAGGAGTGAGGGGGATGTTCTCTTCAATCTTTTTTTTAATATCCTTTAGTCCCATCCATCTATCCGGTTGTTTTCATAAAAACATAGATGAGAAACATAGGTGAAAAATCTACGGTTGTCAATAAAGGGTCGTCTGAATTTTATCACCTTCCGGGTTGGGTATGGATCTGTGCGGGGGCGCTAGGTAACTGACGTCCCTACCGCGACATTTCGTCTATAAAATGTGAAAAAATATTCCACTTTGGAAGGAAATTTCCGTTCAGAGTGGAACTCCTTTGCACATATTTTCAACAAGCGTTCCTTAACCTCAGCCAGCCCGAAAAATATTGCCAACAATTTTAATCAGTTAATAACAAAACAACTTTCTTTTTAATCCTGGCATATTAATTGCTGACTTAACCTACGGATAAGTATAGCGTTATGTATCCTTGCTTTAGAAGGAGATAGAATAAATGAGAAGAATAGCTTCATCTTTCTTTTTGGTTTTACTCGCTCTATCTTTTTGCGCCGGCAGAGTTAATGCTTATCCTGCGGAATGGTATGATACAAATAAATATTGGGACACCTTACCGACTATCACCAATCCTGACGATTCACAGGCTGATCCTGTTGATTTAACAGATTCATTGATGTGCTGGGCCGCAACGGCATCGAATGTGCTCAAATATACCGGATGGGGGCTTGATTCCAACGGCGATGGAGTTGTGTCGCCGCAAACGGATATGTATCATGAATTTTTAAAGGCTTTTCCAAATGATGGCGGTTATGGATATTTGGGATATGAATCTTACTTTAGTTGGCATTACCCAGGGAAAAATTATGAAGATTACTATGTGCAAATTTTTCGTGATCTTGACAATCCAAACTACATTATTGATCAAATGAAATGGCTGCTTTCGGATACAGGAAATCCTGATGACCCTTATCTTGGTGATTATGGCCTGTATTTATCTGTTTATGGCCACGCTGTCACCGCGTGGGATATAAAACCTGTTTTATTGCCTAATTCTGATGCGGAATTATATGATATTTATATTACAGACTCTGATGATGAAGAATACAGCCTTAAATCCTATCGATTAGAAAAACGCTGGGAAAAATGGTTTCTTCAAGATTATTATGGACAGGATTACTCGCACTTTCTTAACAGGATTGAAGCGCTTGCATTTAAGCCCGGTCTTCAAGTCATCGGTCCCGGAGGCATTGGCATAATAAATCCCATAAATCTAACTCCGGTTCATACTGTGCAGTATTATTATGCCCTGACAAACGTAGAGCCTGATGGGCCGCGTTCGCCAGCACTTGTGCCGGAACCGGCAACAATGTTATTATTCTCAACAGGTTTAATTGGAGCGTTTATTAGAAGGAAACGAAAAGTATAAAATAGCTAATTAAATGGTAACGTTCAAAAGGTGAGGCATCAATGTATTTCGACCGATTGGATATGGATA
>JASEGX010000214.1 GCA_030017815.1 Thermodesulfobacteriota bacterium
AAACCGGACATTTCTATTTTGGTAAAAATAGGACATTTCTAAATTGGCTTGACACTATTACAATTAAGGCTTGACTTTAAAATTTTAAGTCGATATTTTGCAAAGACTTGTGAATAAAGATTCAGTTTAGAAAGGGGAATACATGGGGATTCAGTTAGACAAGGTTCGCAATATCGCCTTGATTGCTCATAGCGGCGCAGGCAAAACATCCCTGGCTGAAGCCATGCTTTTTGCATCGGGACGGACAAATCGTCTGGGCCGGGTAGATGACGGAACCTCAATTCTGGACTACGAACCGGAAGAGATCAAAAGAAAAATTACCATAAGCTCGGCCTTTAATCATTATACATGGCAAAAACATACGATCCATTTTATCGACACCCCGGGAGATGATAATTTCCTTAACGATACCCGGATGTCCCTGCAGGTGGCAGACAGCGCCGTATGCGTAATCGATGCCATTGACGGGGCTAAACCCTTGACCCGGAAGATATGGAATCTGGCCGAGGAATTCCATCTGCCCCGTATTGTTTTCATTAATAAAATGGACAGGGAAAGGGCGGATTTTTACAGGACATTAGACAGTATTTCCACCACCCTTAACGCCCGCTGCGTCCCCATCCAACTCCCTATTGGCGCAGAAGATAAGTTCACCGGCGTGGTGGACCTCATAAATGAAAAGGCCTTCGTATTTGCCGGCGATCAAAGCGGCCAGTACAAGGAATCTCCTATCCCCGAGGACATGAAAGATTCCGTTAAAAAACACCGGGAAAGTCTCCAGGAATACGCTGCGGAGACAGACGACGCCCTGGTGGAAAAATTCCTGGAGGAAGGAACCCTGACGGTGGC
The DNA here is from genome assembly GCA_030017815.1 of Thermodesulfobacteriota bacterium. Taxonomy (GTDB): domain Bacteria; phylum Desulfobacterota; class QYQD01; order QYQD01; family QYQD01; genus QYQD01. The sequence continues at coordinate 850 of JASEGX010000214.1, forward strand.
CGAAATAGAAAAAGGCCTGGCCAACGGGATGACTACAGGCCAATTTGTCCTGGTATGCTGTGGCTCAGCTACATGCAACATCGGTGTCACCACCCTTATGGAGGCCGTCAATCAATATCTGCCTTCCCCTCTGGATAAGGGGGCAAAAACGGCCTTAAATACCAAGACCAAAAAAGAGGTCGAAATAGCCCCCGCCCCCGACGCGCCGTTGGCGGCCCTGGTCTTCAAGACCCTGTCCGATCCGTATGCCGGACGGCTCTCTATCTTGCGCATTTACTCCGGCACACTGAAACCGGACACCACCCTTTACAACTCAAACAAGCAGACCACAGAACGTATCGGCCAGCTTCTGTCCCTGGAAGGTAAGACACAAAAATCCGTTGAAGGTGTGGGACCGGGAGAATTAGTCGCAGTCGCTAAATTAAGGGACACCGTGACCGGTGATACCCTCTGTACCGAAGGATCGCCGGTCATCATTGAGGCCCTGCAACCGCCGCCGCCGGTTATTTCCTACGCCTTAAAACCAAAAACCAAGGCCGATGAAGAGAAAATATCCGCGGCCCTGGGGAAACTCAAAGAAGAAGACAATGCCATCTTGGTTACCCGTAATGAGGCGACCAGGGAAACCATTCTTTCCGGCATGGGACAAATCCATATCGAGGTTGTAGCAGAAAAGTTAAAAAGAAAATACAATGTTGACGTCAACCTTACCCTGCCCAAGGTCCCTTACAAAGAGGCCATCAGAAAAACCAAACAGGGTGTTGTCTATCGGCATAAGAAACAGACCGGCGGGGCCGGGCAGTTTGCCGAGGTTCACTTTGATATCAGTCCGCTGCCCCAGGGAGGCAGCTTTGAGTTTGAAAATGCCCTGACCGGGATGAATGTACCCCGCAATTTCGTTCCCGCAGTGGAAAAGGGCATTCAGGAAGCTATGCAGGCAGGCCCCCTGGCCGGCTATCCGGTCGTGGGCGTTAAAGTCAGATTTTATGACGGTAAGTCGCATGAGGTTGACTCATCGGAGACAGCTTTCAAGATTGCAGCCATCCAGTGCTTCAAGAAAGGCATGCTGGAGGCTATGCCTATCTTGCTGGAACCGATCATGTCTATGACTATTCTGGTCCCGGACGACTGCATGGGTGATGTTATCGGGGACATAAACAGCCGCCGGGGAAAAGTAATAGGGGTAGAGACCCGATCCGGGGTGCAAGCCATCCTGGCCCATGTACCCATGGTCGAGGTGCTGCGTTACGCCTCCGAGCTCACCTCGATGACTGCCGGACGCGGTACATTCAGCATGGAATTTTTGCATTACGAAGAAGTTCCGGCTCACTTGACTGAAAAGATTGTCGCTGCGGCTAAAAAGGAAGGCGAGGCTTAGAGATCAGGGGAATTTGTAACCGTTCACTGTTGACCGTTCACCGAAAAGACGTTCCTCGCGCTTTTCAGGGGATATTTGGCTCTTGTACTCTGGTTTCTGGTCTTTTGGACCAGGGACTGGAGGCCGAAACGGAATACGCTATCACCGTGACTCTTTGCCAAAAAGAGGCTTTTTCAGGTTCTTACGGTCAACGGTGAACGATTACGGGAAATTTAGTATTGACCAACGAAGAACCGGATAAAGAAAGCCAGTCCCTATCCCAGAAAATAGCCCGGATGACCGTCGCCGAAAAGATCAAGCTGGCCATGACCGGCGACAAAGAGGCCCGAGGCATCCTCATCCGCGACGGGAACAAGATGGTCCAGGGAGCCGTAGTACAGAATGCGCGCCTTACCGATGCCGAGGCAGTCCAGATAGCCAAGATGCGCACTATGGACGAAGGCGTTATCCGGCATCTGGCCACTGAACGCAAGTGGCTGAAGGTCTATCCGGTTAAGGTAGCGCTGGCTAAGAACCCGAAGACGCCGCTTATGCTGGCCATAAGGTTGCTGCCGCTCCTGCGCGAAGCAGATTTGCGAGATATAGCCAAAAGCAAAGATGTCCTGAAGACTATTTCTTCACAGGCCCTGCGCCTGCTCAGTCAAAAAAAGCAGTAACCAGTCCGCCCGCGGCCTTCGGTCGACCTGGGAGCGGCACATCACTTAAAAGACCTATGTACACAGCAGCCATAGTCACTATAAGCGATAAGGGGTCCGAGGGAAAACGGGAGGATCTGAGCGGCCCGGAACTAAAAAAGATATTAAGTAAAGCCGGTTACCGTATCGCCGCCTATACCATCATCCCTGATGATCTAACCGTTATTGTCAACACCTTAGTGCGCTTGGTAGATGTGGAAAAAACAGATATGATCGTGACCACAGGCGGTACAGGACTTTCCCCGCGAGATGTGACTCCGGAGGCCACGGCCATGGTTATTGAAAAAGAGGTCCCGGGCATGGCCGAGGCCATGCGTGCCGCCAGCCTGCAAGAAACGCCCCATGCCATGCTCTCACGGGCCTCAGCCGGAATAAGGAAAGAGACTCTGATTATTAATCTGCCGGGCAGCCCGAAAGGCGCCCGTGAAAATCTAACCACCCTCCTCCCCGCTCTCCCTCATGCCCTGGCCAAGATCAAGGGCGATCCCTCGGAATGTGCCGGGTAGTCACTGTTTGATAATCATCAGCCCGTCCCAAGTTAAATGACCGCTGAAAGTGATGACCCAAACAGAAATATCTAATAAGTTACATTAGATATTATCATTATGTAATTGAAATGATGTATATTATATTTATAATTTAATTTTGATGGTTTCGTAAAAAATCAAATTTGGGCGGCACAGTAAAAAGCTCCAGTTGCAAGGCGCGCAAATCCTGAGGAATGAGGCGT
>JASEGX010000215.1 GCA_030017815.1 Thermodesulfobacteriota bacterium
ATCTCCCAATATTTATCCGCGCTTATTAACGAGGGAAGGCTTGAGCTTAACCAGGAGTACGGGAAGAAAGTTACTTGGCACGACCCATGTTACCTGGGGCGACATAATGGCATCTATGACGAACCCCGGGGGATATTAAAGAAGATACCTGGCGTGGAGTTGAAGGAGATGCCGGAGTCGCGGGAAGACAGTCTCTGTTGCGGCGGGGGAGGAGGCCGGATTTGGATGGAAACTCCCAAGGATGAAAGATTCTCCGACCTCAGGGTAGAACAGGCTGTCGCGGTCGGGGCTGAGGTGCTGGTTACTGCCTGCCCCTATTGCATTACCAATTTTGAGGATAGCAGGTTGAACCGGGAGGATAGCGAAGTCATAGAGATTAAGGACATCACGGAGATTCTCCTGGAAGTGATTTAGAGGACTGAAGAAACCCGATAAGGACACAGAGAAGTGGAAAGAGAACCGGTTGAAGGACAGCTTTTTAAAATTTCCGCGGACAGCAATTTTGGCGATGTCCTGGTTGTCGGTGGGGGGATCAGCGGCATTCAAGCCGCTCTTGATCTTGCCACTGCGGGTTATAAGGTTTATCTGGTGGAGGAATCACCGACCATTGGCGGCAAGATGGCCCAGCTTGATAAGACCTTTCCCACGAATGACTGCTCCATGTGCATTGAATCTCCCAAGTTTATTGAATGTGACCGGCATCCCAATATCGAGATCCTGACCCTGACTGAAGTTGACGCGGTGGAAGGGAAAGCAGGAGATTTCAAGGTAACCCTGATTAAAAAGCCCAGATACATTAACGAGGACAAATGCACGGGTTGCACGACCTGTGTAGAGTACTGCCCGGTCAAGATCCCCGATCCATTCAACCAAAAATTATCGAAGAATAAGGCCGTCCATATATACTTCGCCCAAGCGGTTCCCCTTCGCCCTTATGTAGACGAAACCTGCCTTTACCTTGAAGACGGGAAATGTAATATCTGCGCCGGAGTCTGTAAGAATGACGCCATAAATCTTCAGCAAACGGCACAGAAGGTGGAAGTAAAGGTAGGGGCGATAGTTCTGTCTCCGGGCTATGAGGTATTTGACCCAAAGCTCCGGGGCGACTATGGCTACGGAAAGTTTGAAAACGTGGTAACCAGTCTGGACTTTGAACGGCTGTTATGCGCCACCGGGCCGTTCGAAGGTGAGATACTGCGCCCTTCCGACAAGAAACATCCGCGTAATATAGCCTGGATTCACTGCGTCGGTTCCAGACGGGTTACCCCGGGCGATAACAGCTATTGTTCCGCGGTATGCTGCACCTATACCCAGAAGCAGGTGATTTTGACAAAAGACCATGACGCTGAGGCCAAGGCTACGATATTCCATAACGATATTCGGTCCTATGGCAAGGGTTTCGAGCGATTCTACCAAAGGGCAGAGGGTCTTCCCGGGGTTCGATTTATAAGAAGCTACGTATCCATAGGAAAAGAGATCCCGGAAAACAAGAATGTCACGATAAGATACGCTACTGCCGAGGACGGGGTAAAGGAGGAAGAATTCGATCTGGTGGTATTATCCGTGGGATTGAACCCTCCTGCCGATGCGAAGGGCCTGGCAAATAAGTTCGGCATCGAACTCGATTCTCAGGGATTCTGTAAAACCAATTCCGTTAATCCTATTGAGACCTCTCGCCCGGGAATCTTTGTAAGCGGCGCCTTCGGGGGTCCGATAGATATCCCCGAGTCGGTTGTGACTGCCAGCGGGGCCGGTTCCCATTGTGGTCAACTCCTTGCTGACCGGCGCTGGAAGCTGTCCAAGGAAAGGATCTATCCGCCGGAAAGGGATGTCTCGGACGAGGAGATCAGGGTGGGTGTCTTTGTGTGTCATTGTGGGGCCAATATCGGCAGGGTGGTAGATGTTCCTTCCGTAGTGGAATATGCCTTGACCTTGGACCATGTTGTTCACGCTCAAGAAGACCTCTTTTCATGCGCTACGGATGTTGCCCAGAAAATATCGAGCACGATCCGGGAAAAGGGGCTCAATCGCGTGGTTGTCGCCGCCTGCACCCCCAGAACACATGAACCGGTATTCCGGGACACGCTGCGGGAAGGGGGACTTAATCAATATTTCTTCGACATGGCGAATATTAGAGAACATTGCTCCTGGGTCCACTCGCGGGAAAAGGAAGATGCCACCCAAAAGGCAAAGGATATCGTCCGGATGTCGGTAGCCCGCGCGGTCAGTTTGCAGCCCCTGGAGGAATTCGATCTGCCCGTAAACCCGGCGGGGTTAGTGGTCGGAGGAGGCCTGGCCGGCATGACCGCGGCCCTCTCCTTAGCCAACCAGGGATTTGAGGTTTACCTGGTGGAAAAGGATACAGATCTCGGGGGGATGGCGCGAAGAATTCACTACACCCTGGAAGGGCTGGATGTTCAAGCATATTTGCGTGATGTCATACGCAAGGTTTATCAGCACCCCTTAATACATGTATCTCATGATGCTGCCATCACAGAGGTTTCCGGTTATGTGGGTAATTTCATAACCAGGGTGAAGTCTGAAGGAAGGATCAAAGAGATACGCCATGGAGCAGCCATCCTCGCTACGGGCGCTGATGAATATAGACCCACTGAATACCTTTATGGGAAAGATGACCGGGTATTGACTCAGTTGGAGTTGGAGGACCAAATCGCCAAAGGAGAAGAAAGGCCGATTAACTTCCAGAGTCTGGTGATGATCCAATGTGTAGGCTGCAGACAGGAAGACAGAAATTACTGCGCCCGGATATGTTGCAGCCAGTCTATAAAGAACGCCCTGAAACTAAAAGAGATAAACCCCCGGATGGATATCTACATTCTCTTTCGGGATATGATGACCTATGGGTTTAGTGAGGATTATTACCGGGAAGCGTCAAATAAGGATGTAAAGTTCATCCGCTATGAGCCGCACGACAAACCTCAGGTGGAAGCTGTTGAGGAGGATGGTCGGCCTGTTTTAAGGGTTGCCGTGACCGATCCTATTTTAGGTCAGAGGCTGGCGATAGATGCCGATTCGCTCGTTTTGGCTGCCGCCGTTATTCCCTCGGCAGGAATTCAGGAAATATCCCGATTATTCAAGGTAGCTATGAGCCCGGAGGGTTTCTTCCAGGAAGCCCATGTAAAATTAAGACCTGTTGACTTTGCCGCCGATGGCGTCTTCCTCTGTGGGACAGCGCACTACCCCAAGCAGCTGTCGGAAACGATCAGCCAGGCTTATGGCGCTGCCGGCCGGGCCGCCGTTCTTCTTTCACAGGATTCAGTTAGAGCCTCCGGCTCTGTTTGCGATGTGGATGAAAGTAAGTGTATTTCCTGTCGGGCATGTATTTCTGCTTGTACCTATGGCGCCATCGAGCTTCATGATACGCCGCAAGGCAAAAAGGCCAGGGTTAATCCTGTTCTCTGTAAGGGAGATGGCCTCTGTAACGCCAAGTGTCCCACGGGGGCGATATATCTCCAGCATTATACCGATGAAGAAATATTAAGCCAGATTGACGCGGCGGGCGGGGACACCTTGCGGCAAGGTGTCCCCTTAGCAGTCGTAGGGTGCGTTGGCAAAGCGTAACGCACCGAAACAAATGGCGCGTCCAGACGCACCCTGCATTCTTGACGACTTCGTAAAAAGTCC
>JASEGX010000019.1:0-14682 GCA_030017815.1 Thermodesulfobacteriota bacterium
GAATACGAGATGGCGGTTAAGACCTTAAAACGTCTGATAGAAAAAAATGATGAGGCCTTAATGGCCTATTATTACCTGGGGCGGGTTTACTCTGAGACAAGGCTCTGGACGGAGGCGGAGAAATATTACTTAAAAGCCCTTGATATTAATCCATATTTTGAGCCGGCGCTTTTCGACCTGGCTGCCCTTTATGAGGCCGAGAGGAAAAAGGATAAAGTAATTTCCATGTATGAACGGATCGTTTCCTTTCATCCCCATAATACTGAGGTGTTAATCCGGTTAGGGGGTTATTATCTCAGCGAAGGCCGATTTTCTGACGCCCTCAAACAATTCGAAGAGGCCAAGAAGGTCTCTCCCGATGATACCAGGGTGTTGGCGCGTATCGGCATGGTCTATCTGGCAGAAGGCAAGTATGACGAAGCTATTAAGGAACTGGAGAAGGCGCTTTCGGCCAAACCCGATGATGACAGGGCGCGTTATTACCTGGCCGCGGCGTATGCCGAGAAAGGGGAGCTTGACCGGGCCATTGAAGAATACAAAAAAATCCCGGATGTATCAGATGCCTACGTTGAGGCACGCATACAACTGGCCAATATCCTGCGTCGGCAGAAGAGGCCGGATGAAGCTATAGCGATCTTACAGGAAGCTATATCTTCCAAATCAAGAAAGCCCGGGCTTTATATCGCCATGGCTTATGCTTATGAGGATGCCGACCGGCTGGACCAGGCAGAGTCCGTTTTGTGGGAGGGCATCAAAAAGTTCCCTGAAGACATAGAGCTCCAGTTTCAGTTAGGAGTGGTTTTTGATAAGCGTGGTGAGAAGGAAAAGAGTATAGCGAAGATGAAGGAGGTTCTCGCCGCTAATCCCCGGCATGCCTATGCCTTGAACTATCTGGGTTATACCTATGCGGACCTGGGCATTAAGCTGGATGAGGCAGAGAAAATGATCAAAGAGGCCCTCCAGGTAAGGCCTGACGATGGCTATATAGCAGACAGCCTGGGTTGGGTATATTACAAAAAAGGACTTTATGACGAGGCCATTAAGGAGCTGGAAAGAGCGAACGAATTGGCGGGGGGAGATCCTGTAATATCCGAACACCTGGGGGATGTCTATCACAAGAAAGGGCTTTTCCCCAAAGCGCTGGAGAGTTATCTTAAAGCAGAGTCTGCCTATACCAAAAAAGAAGACAAGGACAAGGTTTCCGCCAAGATAGAGGAAGTCATGTCTGTACTCGGGGAAGATAGCCTGAACGACAAATAAAAACAAAAAATAGTATGCGATGAAACGCCGACAGGTCGGCACAAAGGACAATGGAAAAAATCCCCCAGGCCCCCTTTGCTAAAGGGGGGGATTAAAAATCTCCCTTAGGAAAAGGGGGATACAGGGGGATTTTCAGGTGAAAAAGTCATTCCTGCGAAAGCGGGGAGCGGGAATCCAGAAAACAGACAAACTGGATTCCGTGTCAGGCACGGAATGACAGATAAGAGGTATTTCCAGATGAAAAATACCCCTCCCCCTTGATGGGAGAGGGGGAGGGTGAAAAAGGTACTTTCAGGTGAAAAGACTGATTTTTCTCTTGCTGATCTTGTTGACAACGGCCTCCTGTGCAGTAGCACCGAAAGCTATTGAACAGCCCGGCTATGAGACAAGCGCCCTTGAGAAGGAGATAAGGGCCTGCCTTGACCAACGCAATGGGGCAATGAGCGGCTTTGAGGCCGAGGCTGATATAACCCTTTCATATTCAGGCGTAGATTACAAAGGCCAGGCCCTGATTGTAGGGCAAGGGCCGTCTTCACTGCGTCTGGACTGCCTTGGTCTTTTTAGCCAACCGGTTTTATCTTTTGCCACGGATGGAGAGCATTTTGTCCTTATTTCTGTCCTGGCCATGAGATACTACGATGGGAATCTGTCGTCATCGGCTGTGGCCTCTCTTATTCCAGGCGGCGTAAAAATACAGGATATATATCACTGGTTCCTGGGGAGCTTTGATTTTAAAGACCGGCGGCTGATTTCCATTTCTCCTCATAAGCTCAATCCGTCTCTGGTGGTAATGGAACTATCAAACGAACGGTCAGGATTAAGGGAGGAGGTCTGGCTTGAACCATCGGAGGGCGTGGTTAGTCGACTGGTATTAAAGGATATCCGGGACAATGAGATTTTAACTGCAGAGAGCGATGGCGTGGTAAAAAATGGGGACTTCTCTTATCCGGGAGCGGTCTGTTTTTCTCTGCCATTATCCGGACTGCGCCTATCCATGGCCTACAAAAAGGTAACTCTTTTATCTAATGCGCCTTCTATGGTATTTTCCCTCCCCTGCCCGCCAGGATTCCAGCATAAAACCTTCAATTAATATGCGGTTCCTGGTTGACAAAATGTTGGGCAAGCTTGCCAAGTGGCTACGCATCCTGGGTTTTGATACCATTTATCTGGAGTATCCTGCTTTGCCTGAAATAAGGGAGCAAGTAGCGCAAGGGCGCATCTTTTTAACCCGCAATAGAAGCCTGCTGCAGAACGTTCCCGGCGCGGTATTTATCTCCTCAGACCATGCGGATGCGCAGCTCGGACAGCTCTACAGGGCAGGCCATATCGACTTTAAAGAGGAGATGTGGTTTAGCCGCTGTATTTTGTGTAACGTGCCGCTTACAAATGTCTCCAATGAAGAGGTAGATACCCTGGTGCCGGAATACGTGCGCCGGACGGCTTCTTCATTCGCCCGGTGTCCCCTTTGCGGGAAGGTTTACTGGCCGGGCAGCCATTTAAACCGGATGAAGGAGAGAATAGGGCTTATAAAGCTTCAGGCCGCAAAATCCCTTCCTGCGCCCCCAAAGGCCCGGTCACTTGACAGTAAGCCCTCACCGTGTTAGAGAACACGAGAAATTATACCATCTTTTGCGCCCCCGTAGCTCAGGTGGATAGAGCACCAGATTCCTAATCTGGGTGCCGTGCGTTCGAGTCGCGCCGGGGGCACCAGTAAAGTTAAAGGGTTATCCGCTAAGGCGGGTAGCCCTTTTTGAATTTTAGTTACCTAAGAGCAAAATTAATGGGAAGCGCTAAAAACAGGTGAAAAGAGATTTTGTAAAAACGATTACAGTTGAAAGATGCAGTCTAGGAGCCTGTCGGACTTAGGTTTGAGTCGCAAGCTGATTTAAAACCCTTGTGTTTCATTTGATGAGGTATCCTTTCAGTCTATCGACTTGCATGTTCGTTTTGGCAGTGGTTATTAGCTCCAGGTTGCAAATTGGCTGCCCGTTTCCGTCTTGTTCGAATCATTCTTACGTCCTTACGTCGTCAGAACGTGCAATCTCTTTAGATTCCAGGCTATGCTGACCAGATTCCATTCACCTTGAACGGATTGTAGCCCGCGTAGCAGGAATTGGCGAAATCCGAGCACGGCCTTGATGATACCAAATACCGGTTCGATAGTGCATTTGCGTTTGGCGTATAGCTTTCTGCCTTCTTGAGTCTTGAGCCGATGTTTCATCTTTGTGACAGGGTCGGTGTTTTCCGGCAATGGCTCCGGTTCGGAAAACCGCTCTTGGAAAGTCTGGTTATGCTTTTGGCGTTCAGTGGCAATAAGCGGGACTATCTGCTGCTCCTCGCAACTGACTACATTGGCCCCGCTGAAATAGCCGGCATCTGTCACCATGGTATCCACTTTGCCCAGTTCTTCGGGTAGGGTTTCAATTTCTTGCAGAGCCGTTTTCATTTCCTGTTTATCATTGGGCTGCTGACTTACGTGATTTTCGACAATAAGCATTGACTCCATATCCACACTGGCTTGGGCATTGTAGGCTTGCTCAAAGCTGCCGCCAGATTTGGGCATAATCCGATATTCTGGGTCGGTGAGATTAACCTGGTCGTTTTTTACTGGACCCGGCTGAGGCGGAGTAGGAGTTTTACCTCCCGGTTTTTTGCCGGTTCTTTGCTCTTTCTCTTTACGATCAGCCATCTTTTTTTCATAGGACTCTTTTTCCCTGGCATGACGTTCAACGGCTCGCCTTTCAATTTCCGCCTTGGCTTCTGCAATTACAGAAAGGCGATCTTCTCTGCGGCTGAGTTCTTCCGGGATACTCATCCCATCTGAGTCTGTTGATTTGTCCGCTTCTTCAGCTTTACGTAATAACTCCTCAACCTCAGCCTTGAGTTGTTTTTCCAGTTTGCAGGCATGTTCCCAGCTCAAAGCGTGGTGTTTGGAAGCATTGGCCTTGACTTTTGTCCCATCCAGACTGACCTTGCCCAAATTCAACACATTCATCTCGTGTGCTATTTGCAGAATTTGAACAAACAGAGGCTTTAGCTCATTTAGAAACCGCTTCCGAAAAGTTGATATAGTATCGTGATCGGGATGGGTATTGACAGTAATATAACGAAATGCCACAGAATCATATGTGGCCCGTTCCAGTTTCCGACTGGCAAAAACACCCGTTGCATAACCGTAAAAAAGAAGAGGTAAAAGAATTTCCGGCGAATACGCCTTGGAACCTCTCCCGGCATAATCATCCTTCAAAGGCCGTAAATTCAATTGTGACACAATTTCAACAACAAACCGAGCCAGATGATCTTTCGGCAACCAGTCCTGAATTGATGGCGGCAACAGGTAAATGGTCCCTCTATCCATATTCACAAAATTCGAACTCATACTGTCTGCCTTGCAACTAACAACTTGAATTTGTGTGTACTTTATACTACAAACAGCAGAGGAATTAAAGAACAAACCTAGTTTTTACTTCATAATTTCAGATGCTTAAATCCTATCCCATATGCTCAATTGAGATCATCTTACCGGTCGAAAGTCCGACAGGCTCCTAGTGGGAATTTGGGGAAAAAGGGGCTATCCGCCGATGGCGGACAGCCCCTCGATCTTCCTGGTGGAGATGATGGGGATCGAACCCACGACCTCCACGTTGCGAACGTGGCGCTCTCCCAGCTGAGCTACATCCCCTCTGGTATTAAACACCTCAACCTGTCTGTATCTTTAATATCTTTGCCGGTATCTGTCAAGAAACGATTGTCCAAGGCACATTAACTCGATAGTGCAAATTTATATGGGACGCAGATGAACGCAGATTATCAGGATGTTAACCCCTATGCGGGAATGACGTCTGCGGGTATCTGCGAAAGTCTGTGTCCAATTAATATCAAATCCTACGATAAACGACAAGCCGCCGTCTTTCGTGTGTAACAGGCAGGATAATTTCCAGGTTATTGGCCAGATGAAACACCTGGAGCCGGGCATCATGGGCCACGGCGTCAATCTCCTCCTGAACCCGCGGCCCTTTCATGGCAATGGCATAACCATTCTCTTTGAGAACAAACCGGGACAAATCGAGGAAAATTTTTAAATCAAAGGCCGCCCGCGAGATAACCGCGTCAAATTTTTCGCGCCATTGCAGCCCTTGGGCCATATCCGGATCCAGATGCAGGCGCTCGGCCCGGATATCCTGAAGGCCGAGGGTGCGGATTATATGTCTTAGAAAAAAGGCCTTCTTCTCTCTGGCCTCGACCAGGGTTATAGAAAATCCCGGATTGGCTATCTTCAGCGGGATACCCGGAAACCCGGCCCCTGAGCCTATATCCAGGACATGACTGTGCGGCGGGATAAGGGGAAGCGGCGTCAGTGAATCTATAAAATGTTTAGAGATAATTTCCCGGTCGGTCTTCAGTGCGGTCAGATTTATTTTTTTATTCCATTCCTTTAACTCCGCAAGATAGAGCGCAAATTTTTCTACCTGGGAGTCAGAAAGGAATATTTTGATCTCTGTGGCTGCCTGTAGTAAAAGCTCTGATGCCGATCCCTTCACCTGAGAATCCCCCTGACCCCTTTGATAAAAGGGAAATCGCCCTGTCCCGGCGGATTCGCAATGACACTGGCCAGAAAAGACTGTTATTTGCCGATGCAGAACTGGCTGAAAATACGATCCAGGACGTCTTCCGGTGTAGTCTGCCCCGTGATCTCACCCAGGCGATCGAGGGCCTCCTGAATGTCGATAGCTACTATATCCGGCGTGACCCCTTTAAGGAGGTTCTCGCGGGCCTGAGAAAGAAAAGGCAGGGCCTGGACCAGGGCCGCATACTGCCGGGCATTGGGAATAATGGCGGTATCCGGCATATCCGCTGCGCCTCCGACCACGGCCGAAAAAACAGCCTCTTTGAGTTTTCCCAGATTCGTCCCCTGGAGGGCGGAAATCACCACCAAGTCTCTGGAGCCAAAAGATTCGCGCAGACTCTCTATATCCAGCTTAATGCCCAAGTCCATCTTATTGACTACGACTATGAAGGCCCGGCCCTGGATGTCCTTATAAATTTCGTAATCCTCCGGGCTCAAATTCGCGCTGCCATCTATTACGAAAAGGAGCAGATCAGCCCCGGCTATCCGCTTTCGGGTCAGCTTTATGCCGATTTCCTCTATCTCATCGCGTGCCTCCCGGAGGCCGGCGGTATCGATAATCTTAACCGGTATCCCCTGCACGTTCAAAAGCTCTTCAATAATATCCCGGGTGGTACCGGGTATGGCCGTAACAATGGCCCTTTCCTCCTCCAGCAGGGCGTTTAGAAGGCTGGATTTGCCGACATTAGGCCTGCCCATTATGGCCACCCTCACCCCTTCCCGGTAAACCCTCCCCTGTTCGTAAGAGGCCAGGAGGGCCTGGATGGGTTCGACCGCCTCGCCTTCCAATCGGGAGGCCAGTTTTTCGGCCTCCACAATCTCCACATCCTCCTCCGGAAAGTCTATGGCCACTTCCAGGATGGCCAGCGCATCCAGCAGGCCGTTCTTTATAGTATTCACCCGCCCTGCAAGTCCGCCCCTAAGCTGGCCGGTAGCCAGCCTGAGGCCACGGCGCGTCCGCGCCGCGATACTCTCCATAACCGCCTCGGCCTGCGTAAGGTCAATCCGCCCGTTCAGGAAGGCCCGTTTGGTGAATTCACCCGGCTCAGCCAGGCGGGCGCCGCAGGCCAGAACCACAGACAGGGTTCTCTGCAGAATGATATAGCCGCTGTGGCAGTTTATCTCGGCCACGTCTTCGCGCGTGTAGGTATGCGGACGGCGCATCACGGAAAGGAGGACTTCGTCTATGACCTCTCCGTTTGCCGGATCAATGATGTGTCCGCAATAGAGGTGGTGACTCTGGAAGTGATTGATGGGGTTACGAGGCCGAAAGATATTACGAACTATGTCTTCGGCCCGGGGGCCGCTGATTTTGATTATCCCGATACCACCTGCGCCTACCGGCGTGGCTATAGCCGCTATGGTATCCCCGTGACGATACATATATGCGGTAGGTAGAATAAGTCATCCCTGCGAAGCTTGTCCCTGACCCCGCTCAGGGAGCAGGAATCTATATCCTAAATTCCCGTTAGAGTTTACCCCTGGATTCCCGTTTGCGCGGGAATGACAAGGACTGATAGTCAGGACATTTAACGGGATATACCATTTGCTTTTCCCCGCTCCCGCGCATAGACGGCAACCTTTTTTAACAACCCATCCCCGATACTTTTGGTCTTAACGACCGGGTCATTTTGCAGGGCGAGATGTATGGCGCGCCTGTCCGCAGAATTAAGCAGGTCTGTATAGAATGATCTTCCCGTTTTCTGGGCTCTCTCTTTAAGACGCATGGCCATCTCGGTAAGATAAGCCTTTCGCCTCTCCCGGTAACCCTCACAATCCAAAACCACCTGAATTTTTTCTCCGGCTACCTTACTGAGCATCTTATTTAGGAGATATTGCAGCGCATCAATGGTCTGCCCCTGTTTGCCAATAAGGAGACCCGCGTCCTTACCCCGGAGGTTAAGGACTTCGAAACCATTCTCAAGGTTGCTTTCTACGGTCAGGTCAAAATCTAGCAAGGCAATCAATTCCTGCAATATCTGCTTCGGATCAGCCTTCTCTGTTCCGGGTTCCTCAGGCTGCGCTTCCGGGGCCGGGACGCTAACCCGAACCTTTGCCTTTTTCAAACCCAGACCAAAGACACCGCTCGACCCGGTAGAAATGATCTCGATATTTAAGTGTTCCCGGGGGAGACCCAACTCCTGACAGGCTAACGCTATGGCTTCTTCTACTGTTTTTCCTTCAAATATACTTTCTGACATGCAACCCCCCACTTATCATGCAGTCTTCTTGTTGATATAATACTGCTGACCAATGGATAGAATATTGTTAACCAGCCAGTATAAAACCAGGCCGGCAGCGAAATTTACAAACAAAAAAGTAAAGATGACCGGCAGGAGTAACATTATCTTGGCTTGGACGGGATCGCCAGTGGTGGGGGTCATCTTCTGCTGGATAAACATGGATGCCCCCATAAAAATGGTCAAGACCGGTAATCCGCCAACATAAGGTATATCAAAACCTACCGGCAGCCGGTCTGGTGCCGAGAGATCATTTATCCACAGCGCAAACGGGGCATGCCGTAATTCTATCGCGTTCAGGAGTAGCTTATAGAGGGCGAAAAAGACCGGAATCTGGAGTACCATAGGCAGACAGCCCCCCAGTGGATTGATCTTGTATGTCTTGTAAAGCCCCATGAGCTCTTCGTTCATCTTCTGTTTATCATTTTTATACTTCTCACGAATCTTGGCCATCTTGGGCTGGAGTTTTTGCATCTCCTTCATGGAATGATAGCTCTTGTGCGTAAGAGGCCAGAAAATGATTTTGATTAATACCGTTAGCAAGATAATAGCTATCCCGTAATTATGGGTAAAGCGATCAAAAATGTTTAATGTGAGTAACAGGGGATTGGCAATGATGTCAAACCAGCCAAAATTAACAGATTTTTCCAGTTTCAGGCCCAACGGCTTGAGAGAAGAGAGGTCTTTGGGACCAAGATATAGATGATAATTCAGAGTGGTTTGCTTCTGAGCCGGGATAACCACCGAAGAATGAATAAAGGAGGTAAGAGTAACGTTTTCCTTTATTTTCGACATCCTCACATAACCTGATTCCACAACCCGCGGGACAATAGCAGATATGAAGTATCTATCCTCATAAGCCGCCCAGGACACCTTACCATTAAAGGCCCTGTCTTCTTTCAATTCTTTAGCCTCTATCTCTTCCAGATTGTCATTAACATAAGCTGCCGGGCCAGTAAAAGTGTAGCCATTGTCTTTGTCATAGGGACGGTTAATGAGGTCCAGAGACACGTCTTCGCGCACTGGTTGGGTAGTCGGGTTAAAAAACATTACCTCAAGGTCTATCTTATATGTATCGTTATAAAAAATATATTTTCTTATAAACTGCCAGCCCTCCGGAGAAACATAACCCAGCGAAAGGACAGCCTGATTTTTTTTCGGATTAAGGTCTATAGCATAGCGGTCGGCCTTAAATACGGCATCCTCCACCTGCGGAAGGAGTCCGCCGAGAAAACTCATCCCCAGAGGAAGGTAAGCCGGCTGATTTACTTTAATCAGCTCCTTAAGGGGGGACTTTTCGTCCAAACTCTCCCTGTATTTCTTCAGTTTAAAACTCTTGAGACGCCCGCCAAATTCGGTAAAAGTAGCCTCATAAAGATTTGTGGAAACAATAATATCTTTGGCTGAGGAAATATCGACGGCCGCGCCCTCCGATGGTCTTAGCGGTACAGGAACGGGCTGAACAGCCGGCTGGCTTTGGGCAGGCGCAGGCTGCGCCTCTGACTTTGCCGAAAGCGTTTCCTGTGTTTTAGGCCGTTCGGCAAAAAAATATTGGTATATTAGTAAAGTAAGTATAGACAAGACTACGGCCAAAACAGTTTTGCGGTCCATGTATTATCTTCTCCGGTGAATAATGTCGCCTATTTTTCTCTAACAGGGTCGTACCCGCCCCTATGGAAGGGATGACACTTTAGAATCCGCATGCCGGCCATGAGAATTCCCCTTGCCGGCCCATAATGTTCTATAGCTTCAACGGCGTACTGAGAACAGGTCGGTATAAACCGGCAGGAGGGTTTTAAGACAGGAGAAATAAGGCACTGATACAGCCTGATTATTGCGATACATAATTTCTTTAACATGTTCGAAGCAACGGCAATTTCTTCAGCTCATGCTCAATATCCGGATATGCAGGCCTCGATGGCAGGCTTCTGACCGAAAAAATATAGTCATTTGAAGGCGGCAGACAGGATTTATGCAGGCGAAAAAACTCTCTTATCAACCGTTTCATCCTGTTGCGCCTTACCGCGCCTTTTATTTTGCGGCTAATAGCTATACCCATGCGAGGTATTCCGAGGTTATTGGGCCGAACAATGATGATAAAGTGTTGTGTTGCAATACGCTTACCTGACTTGTACGCAGCAACATAATCTTGTCTTCTGCGTACCCTGTCAACCTTCCTGAGCGCATACCCTCCCATATCTTGATACGCCACCAACGTTTTTCTCAGTTGACTTTAATGAACGCTATACCGTAAGGCGCTTTCGCCCCTTAGCCCTTCTCCTGTTGATTACAGCTCTCCCGGCTCGTGTTCTCATCTTACTTAAGAACCCATGCGTCCTCTTACGTCTAATGTTACTGGGTTGAAATGTTCTCTTCATGAGTCCATCTCCATATCTATCTAATTGGAATAAAAGACAAATTAATGCCCTATTAAAAGTTAATTACTTAAACATAAATTTACACACCTGTCAAGTAGCGGAGAACAATCCCGGCACCCCAAAGGCTCGAGGGATAAAAAGGCAACCCTTGTTCAGGTTTTATTGTATTGGCGGAAGTGCATGGGAATCGAACCCACCCGAGAGGCTACTAACCCCCCGCACCGGATTTGAAGTCCAGGAGCCTCACCAGAGAGCTATCCACTTCCAGCTTGAGTATATATAAACCTTAAAATACGTTGTCAAGTTTTAAACCGACCGGAAGTCGCAAGGCCGCAGAAGAAGCAGAGAAATAGCTGCTTTTACCTTTTGTTATCAATAAGATATACAAAAAACCCTTGACATGCACGTCCTTATCCGGGTAGAAATTCGCATTATGGAATGGAAATCATCTATACAAAAGTGGATTCTTCTGCTGATAATAGGCCTGACCACGTGGCTGGTTTTTGCGGTTGCCCGTCCCGACGGAGTGACCAGCGGAACCTACTGTAATCCTTATTCCACAGAACAGGTCAAAAAAATGATGCGGTTCCATGGCACATTGGCTGCCAAGTTTGATGGACAGGCCTGGTGGTATAAGTCAAGGGGGCACTGGCTGCGGCTGGACAATGCCGAGGCCAGACGGCGGTGTTGTATTTAGTTATTCGTTCTCTGGTCAATAATCAAATGTTTCAGGACATCCCAGGACTTCTCTAACTTCTCCTCTTCTTCTTTACGTTGTCTTTCCGCCTCAACAGGATCTGTGACACTATAGTAGATGATCTGTTTTCGCCCATCGGGCAAGGTAATCTCCTTAGAACCTACCATACGCCCCGGGTCATATCTCTTATGCCTTTCCCGCTCTTCGTGCTCGGTCTTAATGAGAAGCTGGATGGTCTCGTCACTTACCCCGGCCTTTTTTAGTTTTATAATTTCCTCTGTCGTAAGGGCAAAAGTTCCGGTGGTAACCCCAAAAATCAAGATGAGACAAACAATAA
Organism: Thermodesulfobacteriota bacterium; assembly: GCA_030017815.1. Classification (GTDB taxonomy): domain Bacteria; phylum Desulfobacterota; class QYQD01; order QYQD01; family QYQD01; genus QYQD01. Next base: position 11,540 of record JASEGX010000019.1, read on the forward strand.
TGAGACAGAAATACCCGGCACTTCGCTCCTTAAATAGCGTGACCGGGCGATCCGTCTTTGGCGGGATACCAGTGCCAAGCGAGCGATTATGGGATAGGACAGCCGGCCCGGCTGTCCTGGATATGTAACGGTTAGCCATTTGGTTTTGGCGTATCTAAAAACTATGCCTTAACAGACTTTCCCTTCCCGGCCTTTTTCTCTTCCTGCATCTTTACCACCGGGCAGGTCATAGTGTGCCGTATGGCCTTTATGGTCTGTATCTTGGTAAGAACCACGTCCGAGAGTTCATCATGATCCTTGGCCTCAACCTCAATAATAATATCATACGGCCCCATTATAACATCCAGCTTTTTAATCCCTTTTATCTTGGAAACGGTCTTCGCCACCTCAGCGGTCTTGCCTATAGCCGTGTTGATAAGTACATACGCTTTTATAGACATGGCTTCCTCCTTATAATATTTTTCACTTATTTCAAATCTATACTACAGACGACCTAATAAATCAACGCACAAAATCCCTTGTCAAACAGCAGTAAATAATATAATTTCAAAACATGTTGCGGCACAAAGTCAAGGATTATTATTTTTACAAGGCAAAAAGAGAGCATTATGCCGCACGGTCCGTCTATAAATTAAAAGAGGCAAATGAAAAATATAAATTCCTGCATAGGCACGGTGTAGTTCTGGATCTCGGTTGTTTTCCGGGCTCCTGGTTACAATATTGTGCTGAGGTAGTAGGGCCACAGGGTTTCGTCCTGGGTATCGACCAACAGGAATTAAAATCACTGCCCGGCCCTAACGTGCAATCTTTGCAAGCGGATGTCCTGGCCCTCGACCCGGAAGAAATAAAAAAAATCCGGGACAACTTCGATGTAGTCTTGAGTGATATGGCACCGCAGACCTCGGGCGTAAAGATCGTGGATCACACAAAGTCTATAGAGTTGGCCCGTACGGCATTTTTAATAGCCAGAGAATTACTCAGGACCGGAGGGACATTATTTGTCAAGGTCTTTCAGGGCGAAGACTTGCCGGTGTTCAAAAAAGAAGTCGAGCAGGCCTTCGCCCAGGTAAAGTTTTTCAAACCTAAGGGCTCGCGACCGGAAAGCAAAGAGGTCTTTATACTGGCCTTGAATAAAAGGCCGTAGAGGACGGATAAAAAGCCCTAGACACAAAGGACATAAGCATTAGCCGCACCCTTTAGGTTGTGCAAGTTACGCAGGCTAAAGCCTGCGGCTACCAACTCGGGCCTCACAAAGCTTTGAGCCTTGAACTTTGCGCTTTAAGTTTCAGCACTTAGTATTTCGTGCTTAGCATTTTAAAATTCATACATATTTTTTAAGGTAAGCGGAGGAATCAAGTAGTTATGTCCGGCCATTCCAAGTGGAGTACTATCAAACGTAAGAAAGGCGCTACTGACGCCAAACGTGGCAAGATATTTACAAAGCTAGCTAAGGAAATCATTGTGGCAGCCCGCCTGGGTGGCGGAGATATCAACATGAACCCAAGGTTGAGGGCGGCTGTAGCCGACGCCAGGGCCGAAAATATGCCTAAAGATAATATAGAAAGGGCGATCAAAAAAGGAACCGGCGAACTGGAAGGGCAGTCCTACGAAGAGGTGATTTACGAGGGGTATGGAGTTGGCGGTGTAGCTGTCCTGGTCGAAAGTATGACGGATAACAAGAACCGGACGGTTCCAGATCTAAGGCACATATTTAGCAAAAATGGCGGCAACCTGGGAGAAAACGGCTGCGTAGCCTGGCTATTTGATAAGAAAGGTCTCATCACCGTAGATAAGAAGGCCGTAACCGAGGAAAAGCTGATGGACATCGCCTTGGAGGCCGGTGCCGAGGATGTACGCGAGCAAGAAAAAGAATATGAGATAGTAACCTCGGTAGTTGATTTCGAGGCCGTAAAAAAAGCCATGGATGACCAAAAGGTGCCTTATCTGGCAGCCGAAATCACCATGATTCCCAAGACCACGGTACAGATAGAAGATGAAAAACAGGCCCAACAGGTATTGCGGTTAATGGATGGCCTGGAAGACCATGATGATGTCCAGCACGCTTATGCCAATTTTGATATACCTGACGCTATCCTGGAGGCTATCGGCTGATTCCTGTCAGAATTAGGATCGTTCGAACGTTCGAACGTTTAACGATTCGAACATAATTATTATGATGAGAGTCCTGGGCATTGATCCCGGTTCAATAGTAACCGGATTTGCTATACTGGAGAAGGGAAATAACGGCCTGATCCATGTCCATAGTGGTTCGATTCGTCCGTCGGCCCGGAAATCTTTTGCGGTACGCTTGAAGGACATCTATCGATCCCTTCAGGCCGTCATCAATGATTTTGAGCCGGATGAGGTGGCGATAGAGGGCGTCTTTTTGGCCAAAAATCCTCAGTCGGCTATAAAGCTAAGCCATGTAAGAGGTGTAACCATGCTGGCCTCGGCCGAGGCCGGACTGAAAATTTACGAATATTCACCCCGTGCAGTGAAACTGGCCGTCGTAGGTTACGGGCAGGCCAGTAAACAGCAGGTACAAAAGATGGTGCAGGCCCTTGTAAGTCTAAAGGAAATACCATCTACGGATACCGCTGATGCCCTGGCCGTGGCTATTTGCCATATTCACACTACTATATCAGGCTAAAACCGATGATCGCCCGCTTAGAAGGAAATATACTTTATAAATCGCCGGAATATGCCATCCTTAATGTAAATGGAGTAGGCTATCAGGTATTCATCCCCCTTTCCACCTTTTATGAGTTGCCGGAGGCGGACAGCCCGGTCAGCCTGCACACCTATACACACCTGCGGGAAGATGTGTTGCAACTTTATGGCTTTAAGACTATGGCCGAGAAGATAATGTTTATGTCCCTGATAAGTATCTCAGGTATAGGCCCCAAATTGGCGGTTAACATCCTTTCAGGCATCGCTGTGGCTGAGCTGGAACAGGCCATACTATTGGGAGATGTAAGCCGGATAATCTGTATCCCGGGCGTAGGCAAAAAGACGGCAGAACGAATGGTGATCGAATTAAGGGACAAGATAGGTAAAAAAACGCCTGAATCTTATCCTGCCACTACCCCGGTGACCGCAGAAAACAAGAGGCTTTATGCAGACGCCGTCTCTGCCCTGGTCAA
>JASEGX010000019.1:14692-17818 GCA_030017815.1 Thermodesulfobacteriota bacterium
CTGGTCAATCTTGGTTATAAAAAGGCTGCTGCGGAAGCCGCTCTGGCCAGAGTCGAAAGGGAGAATAAGGGCCTGTTTTCTTTGGAAGAGCTCTTAAAACAGGTACTTAAAGTTATGGCACGGCCATGAGTTCAACTATGGACAATAAAGGACGGACCTCGCCGGTAACAGCAACCATCGAAGACGATGAAGCGCGTTATGATAACAATCTGCGCCCCCGGAACCTGGAAGAATACATAGGCCAGGAGACCCTGAAAGCTAATCTGCGCGTCTTTATCGAGGCTGCCCGGAACCGAAAAGAGTCCCTGGATCATGTGCTCTTTCACGGTCATCCGGGACTGGGCAAGACTACCCTGGCGTATATCTTAGCTAATGAGCTTTCAGTAAATATAAGGGCTACTTCCGGCCCGGTTATTGAAAAAACAGGTGACTTAGCCGCCATTCTCACTAATCTGAAAGATAACGACGTCCTTTTTATCGATGAGATCCACCGGTTGAACCGCGTGGTAGAAGAAATGCTCTATCCGGCCATGGAAGACTATCAACTGGATATCATTATCGGCCAGGGACCCAGCGCCCGGATTATCAAGCTTGAACTCCCGCGTTTCACGTTAGTAGGGGCGACTACCCGGTCCGGGCTTTTAACCCCGCCTTTGCGAGACCGCTTTGGTGTGGTCTTGCGTGTGGACTTTTACACACCGGAGGAACTGCAGATCATCATCACGCGCTCCGCAAGGCTTCTGGGTATCTCTATCGACAAAGAAGGAGCATTCGAAATAGCCCGCCGTTCGCGGGGTACTCCCCGTATCGCTAACCGCCTCCTGCGTCGTGTCCGTGATTTTGCCCAGGTGAAAGCCGATGGGGTGATCACCAAAAATGTAGCGGACGCCGCCCTGCATATGCTGGAGGTGGACGATCGCGGATTCGACCGGATGGACCGCCAAATTCTCTCAACAATTATCGATAAGTTTGATGGCGGCCCCATTGGCCTGGAGACACTCTCCACGGCAGTATGTGAAGAAAAAGATACGATTGAAGATGTCTATGAGCCTTACCTGATCCAGTGCGGGTACATAAGCCGTACCCCCCGCGGCCGGGTTGCCACCCGCCTCGCCTATCAATACCTCAATCAGAAGCCAAGGGAATCAAGTCAGGAGTCTCTGTTTTGACCCGCCTCAGGCGGGCTGAGTTCGCAGCACTGCGGGTGGCGGTAATTGGCCCGGGCGCCATTGGACTCTTTTTCGGCGGCCTTTTGAGCCGTTTGGGGCTGGATGTCTGGTTTTTAGATAAGTCAGGAGAGCGGGCCGCCTATCTCGTAAAGCATGGTCTATTGCTGGAAGAAACCACCGGTGTTACGTCTATTCCCCTTAAGATAACCACCGATACGGCGGGCATCGGCCCGTGCGATCTGGTCATCATCTGCGTAAAATCCCATGACACGGAATCAGCGGCATCTCTGTTACCATCGCTCATTCATCAAAATACTTTAGTCCTTACCCTGCAAAACGGTTTGGGCCATGTCGAGGTTCTTAAAAAGGTCTTATTAGAGAGACAAATCGCTGTTGGTGTCACCTTTCACGGCGTAACCCTGGTTGAAACCGGGCACATCCGCCACGCGGGTGAGGGGCCGACTTACATAGGGTCTTTTCCTCCGGATGAGAAGATGCGAGGACAACTTGTTAAGCTGGCGGAGATATTAACTGCCGCTGGATTGGCCACAGAGGCGGTTGATAACATCGAAGAAATCGTTTGGGATAAGCTCTTTGTTAACATAGGAATTAATGCCCTCTCGGCCCTAACCAGGCTTAAAAATGGCGATCTGGTAAAATTTCCGGAGATACAGAATCTCATGGCTATGGCCATTACCGAAGCCCTTGCAGTGGCCCGCGGCAAGGGCCTCCGGGCCAACCCCAAAGCCGTGGAGAAGGCCAAAGCGGCCTGCCTGGCCACAGCCGAAAATCGCTCTTCGATGTTACAGGACGTCTTAAATAAGAAGCGGACTGAAATCGAGGCCATAAACGGAGCTGTTGTTAAGGAAGGGAAAACCCTCGGTATTGCGACCCCGGCAAATGAGGTCTTGACCCTCCTGGTTAAAGGTATAGAGAAAAGTTACAACTTCCAGGCGGAAAGATAAGCGTTCAGCTCGCCACAATACCGGTCGAAGATGCGCCGTAGGCGTGCGAATCTTCGACAGTCAGCTATCAGTTCACTCACCACTCACTAATCTTTATGGCCTCACAAACCCCTTGCAAATTTTCTAAGTCCACTTCTTGACAATCGTCTATAAGTTTGTTAAGTAACACTATATTAATTTTCGTGCTACTCATTTTGGGCAAGAAAGTGATCTTCAGATCCGTAGAAATCACCGCGCAAGTTATCCTTGGCTTTATTATGGATATTTTTTCGTCGTAAAGTGTTACGAAAATAATATTAGTGCTACGCATAATTGGAGGGAAAATGCTCCCCAGAGAAATAGAAGTATTCCCCAAAAATCCAGAAATATTGCGGTCTATTGAAAGAGGCCACATCGAGTTTATCCAGCGAAATATAAAGGTCAACTATAACAACAAACTGCAAAGCCCCGTGAGTTTTTATTATGAAGATAAAGAACACAAGGTAATTGAAGCGCAGGGAATCTTTAGGGGAGAGATGTCTCCCCGGGACGTATCATACCTGGTTAAGACTCAAAGTGGCGATCTCTATCTCCTTCACCTTCATTTTTTTGATGCCGTTTCACAAGGTTTTCTAACAGCCTGTCGATGGGTTTTGGGCTTTCGGGTGTTAAAAGATGAAGAATTAATGTCCCTGTATCGGGAAGAAAAGGCCATGTTAGTCGATATACGGCTGAAAATCGTGGCCGATTTCCATGGCCACCTGTGTCCAGACCTGGTGATCGGCTGGCGGGCCTGCAGGTTAGCTCTGGAGGTTTTAGCTGGTGAAGGACAGATTCAAGAAGACCTTACGATCATTACAGAAAACAGCACTGCTGCGCTGGACGCAATACAATACACGCTGGGTTGCACCATAGGCAACCAGCGCCTTCAGATTGTAGACACTGGTCAGCACAACTACACTTTGATTATTAATAAAACTAGCCGAAGGCGATATCCGCGCCAATTAACTGAT
>JASEGX010000020.1 GCA_030017815.1 Thermodesulfobacteriota bacterium
TATCTGGATGTCTGTCTTATAGTGCCATTTTTTCCCTATTTTATCGATGACATTTATGGACAGGTCAAACGGGTAATCTCCGTACAGGAAGGGGATTCCCCTGAAGAGGCCTATGAAGTGGCCGTAGAATTTATAGAGATAGAAGATGGCGTCAGAGAGAAATTGATTCAATTGACGTTTGAGAAACAAAGGGAGCTTTTGCGGAGCAGGAGGGAGGGAAAATGAGTTTGTTTTGGATTCCTCAAGCTGATAAGATAGGGGAAAAGAGCAGAGCAGGTACACGGCCTTGAAAGATAAATTGATTCAGGAAGTAATCCGCCAGCATTATATGTCCGCTATCGGCCGGTTAATGAAGGGGGTGGCCCATAATATGAATGGGCCCTTACAGGTTCTATCTATTCAGGTTGAACTTTTGAAAAAAATAATGGCTGAAGAGGGGAAGATTTTAGCTGACTTAGGCACATTATCTTCCTCCGGCGAGGGTGGAAAACTTCTGAAGGATCTTGAGAGTAAGCAAGAGATATGCGTTAAGAAGATCGGACAACTGGAAGAGGAACTGGAGCGGCTGCACGGCATGACGGATTTTATTGTTAATCGGTGCAGCGCAAGCGAAGAGAACAACGCCAGTATGGTGGATTTCAATGAGGTAATAAAAGATGAGGTCATCCTCCTGCACGCAGACCTATTTTTTAAGCATAAGGTCGAGAAGACACTAAAGTTAAAGGAATCTTTACCGCTGATCTCTGCCCGTTATCCGGACTTGAGCCAGGCCCTGAATCACATTCTCCAAAACGCAATAGAAGCGGTTATTGACGCAGAGGAACGGGAAATCATCGTTGAAACCGGTCTGAATGGTGATAATGTCTTTGTTTCTGTACAGGATACAGGTTGCGGGATACCTCCTTCAGCCCAGGAGAAGCTCTTTACCCCATTTTATACTACTAAACCCCATCCCCATCCCGGACTTGGTTTATTTTTAGCCAAGAAGATATTGGAACCATTAAGAGCAAAGTTTAAGGTCGAAAGTGAACCGGGAATGACCCGGGTGGTGGTGTTTTTCCCCTATGAAAAGAAGGAGAAAAGGTGAATGAAGTTTGCAAATGAAAAAACCATGAATGAGTTGGTGCGGAAGATTGGTCAATACGTTGCCGAGACCCTGGAGCCTACCTTTCGCGTTACACTGGAGACAGAGATAAGCAAGGCGCTGGACAGGGCTATAAATGAGGGCCAATTCTATAAATATATGAGCGAGGAATTTCAAAAAGGAATAACCGGACTGTTCAAAGAAATATCCGACTTCAAGAAGACAACCGTTCAAACCGAACCTTTCCGCCTTCCGGATGCCCGGGAGAATGCTGAGCAGATGCTGTCAGAGGCCTCTACCCAATTGGATTATATCTTTAAATCTACAGAGGAAGCGGCCACCAAGATATTGGACATCATAGAGAAGAACATGGGGGTTCAGGAAAGGACGTTAGCCCTTCTGGAAAAAGAAGGGGCAAAGGTTTCCAATAATGGTTTTGTTGACGAGCTTAAGGCTATAAACAGAGAGATACAAAATGATTATGTAGAGATTATGACTACCTTAAGCTTCCAGGATCTTACCGGGCAACGCATCAAAAAGGTTGTGGGATTTTTATCATTTATTGAAAATGAAGTGCTGCGCCTGTTAATCTCAACCGGGATGAAGATAAAGGAGAAAGCGGCCTATCCGGATAAAGACGCAGAGCAGATCATTTCTGAGGCCGAAGCCAGGACGGATATTACTTTAAAAGGACCGCAGGACGGGACAAGCCAGGCGGATATAGATAAGTTATTGTCTGACCTGGGTCTTTAGGTAAATTTTAATCTTGACCGGAGATATTTACAGCCAGATTAAATCCTCAGGATACTTGCCGCCACTTCCTCAAGTTGTGGCCGAACTCATGCGGGCTACCCTGAGCGATAAAACTTCTATAAGCGATATAGCCAAAATAATCCAGCGAGATCCTTCCCTTACCGGTTATGTGCTAAAGGTCGTAAATTCTCCCTTTTATGGTCTAAGCCGGAAGATTACCACGCCTTCTCAGGCCATCGTGATCCTGGGTCTCAGGGCCGTTCAGAATATCAGCCTGACCGCTTCTGTTTTCCAGACCTTTCATGGGGTGAAAACAAAAGGCGCCTTTAGTGTCGAGCGATTCTGGTGGCATTCCCTGGCCTGCGCCCTGACCAACAAGCATCTGTCCGAAGAGGTCGGTTATGACAACAGCGAAGAGGCTTTTGTGGCCGGACTGCTGCACGATATCGGCAAACTGGTTCTCTATACAAACTTTAGCAGTGATTATGAAATAGTAGTCAAGAAACATCGGGAAGGAGAGAACCTGATTGTAACGGAAGAGAGCTTCTTCGGGACCAATCACGCGGATATTGGCGGATGGATTCTGGATTCGTGGAACCTCCAGCCATTCCTGGTGGATGCGGTTCGTTATCATCACCAGCCCCTTAAGAGAATAGTAACCGCCTTGCCCTTAGTCAAGACAACTTATCTGGCCAATGTACTATCTCATGCCATATTTGAAACCGGCGCTGAGGCCGGGCTTGGAAAAGAAGCAGAACTAGTGAGTAAATTACTGGGGGTGCCCTTAGATTATATAGATAAATTAAGCGAAAAACTGGCCAAAGATATTGGAGAGCTTGCTGAGTGTATGGGTATTACGGTTGAGTCCCCCGGTCTTTTACTCTCTCCGGCTATTAGTTACGGGCAGTTGGATGATCTTTCAGAGAAGAAACAGAAAGAGATATGCGCGGCTATTAAGGATGTTTCACTTCTATTAGGGATGTTAAGAGCGCTCCTCGAGGCCAGGGATCGCGAAGAGGCTATTGATATAATTTTTGAGGCCCTTTCTATCCTGTTTTCCTTTGAATCAGCTCTTCTCATGCTGGTGGATAATAATGGACACAAGTTGGTCGGCAAAAGGGCCTTCGGCACCAAACAGGACGGCCTGGCTGAGAAGATAACCATTCAACTGGATAAAGACGGCAGTATCTGGCAGGAGGCATTGACCTCAAAGTGCATAGCCCGCTCCAGGGAATTTTTCCGCAACCATTCATATACGATAATAGACGAACAGATCGGGAATCTCCTCAAGGCCAAAGATTTTATTGTTGTTCCGCTGATACACGCCGGAGAAATCTTTGGCGTGCTGGCTCTATGTGCGGAAAAATCATGGGATGAATCACAGGAGAGCTTACTGCAGGTTTTGGCCGTTCACGTGGCCAGCGCCTTAAAAACTCATAATCTTAGAGAGCAGTTATTTGAAGCCGACCGCCTTAATAAAACTATAGTCTATCACGCCCCGATTGGCCTTATTTCCCTGGATAAGGACGGGAGGATTACGCGTTTTAACCCGATGGCTAAAAAAGTCTTTGAGATACCGGCCGTCAGGAGCATGACCGGCCTTAATATCTGTGATGTTTTCGATGTGCAGGCAGATATTCTTAAGGAAAGGTTTGCGCCGCTCCTTTCCGGGCGTTATCAGGAGATAGCTCCTTTTGAATATCGTGCTCCATCCGGCAAAACCTATTGGTTGTGCGGCAAAGGGGTGCCCTTAGAAGACCGGGACCACCTTAAGGGTTTTCTGATCCTGATGGAGGATGTGACCGAGCGCATCCTGGCCGAAGAGACCATGCAGAATTATGCCGCTTCCTTAGAAGAGCGGGTAAAAACAAAGACCCGGGCCCTGGAAGAAAGTCAGGCCCAGCTCTTGCGTGCCGCGCGTCTTGCGGCTACCGGACGTCTCGCCCGTAGAGTGGCCCACGAAGTGAATAATCCGCTGGGTATAATACGCAACTATTTACAAATTATGAGCCTCAAGATGCCGGAAGACGATCCGAAGAAGGAATCAATGCGTATTATAGATGAAGAAATAAGCCGTATCGCTTCTATAATTCAACAGTTAGTGGATTTTTCCCGGGCGGAGATGGTTAATCTTCAACGCCTGGATATTAATAATCTTCTTCAGGACCTGGTCAAGATTATGCGGGAGTCTTATCAAAAGCAGGGCGTTACCATGATTTTAGATTTGTCAGAGAGTCCGGCTTATGCTAATGTAGATATTGATAAGATCAAGCAGGTCTTTATTAACCTGATCAAGAATGCGGTTGAGGCCATGCCGGGCGGCGGTGAGATTCGATTAGCTACGCGCCTGAGGGAGAAAAAAGACGGAAGGAATCTGGTGGCCGTTGAGGTGGCTGATACAGGAGCGGGTATCCCTGAGGACGTCAAAAAACATATATTTGAACCTTTCTATAGCAGTAAGGGATTATCTAATTCCGGACTCGGGCTTTCAGTTTCTTATGGTATCATCAAGGCCTTGGGCGGTGACATCGCAGTGGAGAGCGCCATAGGGAAGGGCGCGACCTTTACTGTTTTTCTTCCCGCAGGTTAAGACGGGAAGGTGTGGCTTAGAGGGATATCGCTCGTGGAGGAATAAGCAGGCCCAATGCATAATATTTTGATTATTGATGATGAAAAACGGATGCGTGACAGCCTCAAGGTGCTTCTTTCGGGTGAAGGTTATGAGGTTGAAACCGCCGATAATTGTCAGGGCGGTATAGAGTGTCTGAAAAAAGGCCCTTATGCCCTGGTGGTTACGGACTTGGTTACTCCCCGATTGACCGGCTTTGAGGTGATGGACCATGTGGCCAAACATTGTCCTGAGACCTTAGTTATTGCTATGACCGGTTATGCCTCTCTGGACTCGGCCGTAGAGGCTATGCGCAGAGGCGCCTATGACTATATAGTTAAGCCCTTCAATTTTGACGTCATGAAATTGACGGTGGAGAGGGCTATAGATCGGGTCAACCTTTCCCGGCGGGTCAGGAAAACTGAAGAAAAATATAAATTGCTCGTAGAAGAAATAAACGATGGTTACTTTGTCTTACAGGATAAGAAATTGGTATATGCGAACAAGACCTTTGCCGGCATGTTGGGTTATAAACCAGAGGATATAACAGGCCGGGATTTTACGTATTTTATCGGTCTTGGGACTTATCCTAAATTTGAGCAGTTACTATTGACCGAAAATGGAGATTCTGTCCAGGAGGAATTTCATTTTAAAAGTAAAGAAGGGGTAGATGTCCCTGTAGAGATTCGGGTGACGCGGACTTATACGGATGATCAGCCTTCCCTGGTAGGGATATGCCGGGACATAAGAGAAAGAAAGGCCTTATGGGATAAGATAATACGTTCGGAGAAACTGGCCTCACTAGGGGGACTTATTGCCGGGATTGCCCATGAATTGAACAACAAACTTACCCCGGTTCTGGCCTATGCCGAGCTGATGGGGGATTCTACGCTGGATCCTCAGAACCGGCGGCGGATTGATATTATCGCTAATTCGGCCATGGGAGCTAAAAAGGTCGTGGAATCGCTTCTCCTCTTCGCCCGTCAGGAAAAACCGCAGAGGAAGCGTATTGACATCAATGAAGTCATCCATAACGCCCTCAACTTGTTACAATATCAGTTTAAGAATGAAAAAATCGCCCTGAGACTGGATCTTAATCCTGATCTGCCGGATATCTTTGCCGATTTTCATCAAATGGAACAGGTTTTCCTGAATATAATCAAAAATGCCTTTCAGGCCATGGATGGGACAGGCGGACAATTAACCATTTTTTCACTGAGTGATGAGAAAGATATTATAGTAGAAATTTCAGACACAGGTGTTGGTATTTCCCCGGAAATCCTGCCGATTATTTTTGATCCGTTTTTTACCACCAAGGCCGAAGGTAAGGGAACAGGGTTAGGATTGAGTCTTTGTCATGGCATCGTGCAGGAGCATGGAGGCGAAATATCGGTGACCAGCGAGCCGGGCCGGACGACCTTTCAGGTTAAATTACCTTTAAACAGGCCTGAAGTTAACCACGGGCAATATAGATATTCATCTGACGATAGTACGGAAAAAGGAGTTCGTAAGACCATCCTGGTTATTGATGATGAGGAAAGCATCTCCCTTCTTTTAAGTGAACTGCTGGAAGGTAAATATGAGGTCGCAAGGGTGTCGAATGGGCATGAGGCATTGAAGGTGATGGCTAACAAGGAATTCGATTTAATTATATCGGACATTAAAATGCCTGGTATGGATGGTATGGAATTTTTTAAATGGATTGAGGCGAACAAGCCGTTGTATAAAAGGAAAATAGTTTTTACCACAGGGATTACATTTGACGCTGAAGTCCACGCCTTTCTGGAGAGCACAAAAAACTCTTATCTTACTAAACCCTTCAAAATCGCCCAGCTTATGGAGGCCGTAGAGACGACATTAATGAAGAGCGAGGGGCAATGAGTCGGGAGGAGTGTTACGAGTTACGAGTTTTTTAACCCGAACCCCGTAACTTTATTCTGGTTCTTCTTTCGCCTTTGAGCGCAGTATAACTATATCCACCCGTCTATTTTTAGACCGTCCGTCTTCGTTATCATTCGGGGCTACCGGGCGATATTCGCCGTAGCCGGCCGCTGACAGTTTCCTGGGGTCAAACGGATGGTATGTTAAGAGATGCCGGATGATCGCTGAGGCCCGGGCTGTTGATAATTCCCAGTTGGATGGGAATTGGGGTGTATTGATGGGTACATTGTCCGTGTGTCCTTCAACGCGGATATGGCCCGGTGCTCTTAAGAGGGTCTGGGCTATCTCGTCCAGAACGGGTTTTACATCTTCGCGGATAGTGGCCCGGCCGATATCAAAAAACACCTTGTCCGCAATACTGATAACCATACCACGTTCATCGATAGAGATGCTGACGGCCTGATTTAATCCCTTCTCCTTGGCCTCCAGGGATTTTTTGATTTCTTCGGCGGCCTTCTTTATTTCCGCCTCTTTATACCCGGCGCCCTTATCGCTTACGAAACTGGGTTGAGCGGGAACGTTTGCACCAGGCATTACACTTCTGCCTCCTCCACTTATCTCCGACAGGGGGATAGCGCCGAAGGCCCGCTGGATGGAGTCCATAACATAACCCATCTTTTGGCCATCCACGCGGGACGAGGCATACATAGTGACAAAAAAGGCGAACAGCAGGGTGATGAAGTCCGCATATGAGACCAGCCATCGTTCATGATTGGCGTGTTCTTCGTGTTTTTTCTTTCTGCCCATAGTTATCTATCCTTTTTCGCGTACGGCTTGGGGCGGCGGATTTTCCTTAGCGGCCTCAGACAGGAAGGATTTAAGCTTTTCTTCAATAATGCGTGGATTTTCACCGATGGAGACGGCCACCACTCCTTCCAGCATCATTTCCTTAGTAATTATACCGTCGCGGTTCCTTAGTTTTAATTTATTGCCGATGGGCAGGAAGAGCAGATTGGCCGCGCCCACCCCATAGACGGTAGCCACGAAGGCTACGGCAATCCCAGGCCCCAGCTTGCTCGGGTCATCAAGGTTCTCCATAACATGAATCAGCCCCAAGACCGCCCCTATGATGCCAATGGTTGGCGAATACCCGCCGGCTGACTCAAATATCTTGCCGGCTACAGCGCCGTATTCTTCTGTATATTCTAATTCCGTTTCCATGGTCTCGCGAATAGACTTTGGCTCGATACCGTCAATAGCCAGCATGAGGGCTTTTTTTAGGAAAGGGTGCTCTATATCCTGGGCGTCTTTTTCCAGGGATAGGATCCCTTCTTTGCGGGCTTTGTTGGCAAAGCTGGTTATCTGGGCGATAATTTGATAAGGCTCCTCTTTCGGTTCGCTCAATACGGTGCCGAGACTTTTTACAGCGCCGATAATATCCTTAAGGGGAAAGCTGACAAATACAGCCCCAAATGTCCCCCCGAAAACAATGACGGCCGCGGTTCCCTGTGTGATGCTGCTCAGGTGGCCGCCTTCCAGTATCTGTCCGCCGACTATGGCGCCTATGCCTAAGATTAAGCCGATAATGGTTGCTATATCCATAATGTCTTATGTGGCTATTAGTGGTATTTATCTTCCGGGGTTTTACATCTTGTTATCGGCAGTATTAGTCTGAAACTTTAGCCATCAAGTTTGAAGATTTGGTTGAAAGTTGCCGAAAGGTTTTAAAAGGAGTTTAAAGGGAGATGGTTAATGACATGCCGGAATCTTTATCTTTTGTCCCTATCCCCCTCGAAACCCTTATTGAGGAAAGTTCTCCTGATTTTGATATTTATCTGCAGCAAGATAGCGGGGAGAAGGGGGTTGTGCTTTATCGGGAGGCGAACCTCTTTTTATCCCATAATCAGTTGGTGCGCCTAAAACATAACGGAATTGATACGGTTTTTATCCGGGGTGCGGATAGAGGCAAACGGTTACGCTATATGGCCGGTCAGCTCCGGCAGGTGATGGAAAGACAGAATGTACCGGCATCAAAGAAGGCCGATATGATTTATGGCCTTAGCAAGGGCGTAGTAGAGAATGTCATGGAGGATCCGCGGATAGAGAACGTAGAGATATGCAAAGAAGTAGCTGCGCAGCATGTAGCCCTTATCATAAGCGATGATCTGGCTTTCCAGAACTTTTTTAAAATCATGTCTTATGATTATTATACGCACACTCATAGTGTGAATGTCTGCATTTTTGTAACGGCCTTACTCAAGGCCCTGAGATTGTGTGACGAACAGACTATGAAGGTACTGGGAATGGGGGCCTTGCTGCACGATGTAGGCAAGAGCCGTATAGATAAGGCCATTCTGAATAAACGGGGGCGGCTTACTCCGGAAGAGTTCGAGGAGATTAAAAAACATCCTGAACTGGGGTTTAAAATCGTACAGGATAGCTCGCCGCTGCCCGCGGCAGGCGCAAATATTATTCTGAATCACCATGAGAAATGCGATGGTTCAGGTTATCCCCGTGGCCTGAACGCCGACGAGATAGATGTATATTCAAAAATAACCTGCATAGTGGATATCTTTGATGCCCTGACCACAAATCGATGTTATAAAGATGCATTACCCGGTTTTTCAGCCCTGGAGATAATGCAAAATGAAATGAGGGATCAGGTGAATCAGGCCTTATTAAAGGAACTTATCATGTTAATCGGCAAAGTTTCCAGGGCATAGGAGGTGGTGATTTTGGACGGCAAAGATGATGTATGGGAGATAGACCTGGATGACGATACGGAAAACAGTGATGAACTTAATCCTGCCGTCTTCAAGCTTATCTCTGAACAGATAGAGCAATTGCCTCCATTCCCGATGGTGGTTAATCATATCCTGTCTATGATTGAGGATCCGAATGCCACGCTTGCCGACCTGTCCAGGGTTATTTTGAATGACCCGTCACTGACCGGCATGATATTGAAGGCTATAAATTCTGCTTATTATGGATTTAACAGTAAAATATCAACAGTCTCACATGCTGTAAGTCTTTTGGGGTTCAATGAGGTAAAAAATCTGGCCTTAAGCCTGCCTATCAATGACGCCCTTTTCGCTAAAACCAGGTCGTTTGGTCTTGGTCAGGCCGACTTATGGGTACACTCCGTAGGCGTGGGTATTTGTGGCCGTATGATAGGGGAGAAAGTGCGCTACCCTGTCCCCGAAGAGGCTTTTGTAGCCGGTCTGCTGCACGATATCGGGAAAAACCTGTTAAATGATGTATTCCCGGAGAGATTTGACCAGGCGCTGCACAGGGCAGAGGAACAACAACGGGCACTCGTGGATATTGAGCAGGAATTGTTAACTATTTCGCATGCTACAATCGGCTCCTGGCTGGCCCAACACTGGAAGCTGCCGGATACCTTGACTACTGCTATACAGAATCATCATCAGCCGCTTGCTACTATATCTGATGAGGATACCGGTATACGTCTGGAAGCCATAATTTTTTTGGCTGATTTTTTGGCTAAATTTCTTTCGCTGGGGTTTAGTGGTGATAGATACCCCCCTCGAATAAGGCCGGAAATCTTTAAACATCTGGCTATTAAACCTGAAGATGTCATCTCTATCGCCGAGGGTGTGCAGAGGGATATGCAACCCACCTTACGGCCGTTTGGCCTGGAAATCGACTTGAAGCCGCTTACTACTGAAGACAAGACAAAGATGGCTGAGTTTTTTGCACCCCTGGATTAGCCCGACCTTCAATCCTTTTTGCTTGCTTTTTCGCCTAGGTCTAAGTAAATTTTGATAAACTCGTAAAAAAGCCGTTTCACCGCTGAGTACGCAGAGCCCGCAGAGAGAACTTCATTTTCGTTATTGGTTGTTAGTTATTTGTTACTCGAATAACGAATAACTTCATTCCTTATCTCGGCGTTCTCGGCGACCCTGCGGTAATTTTGACTTTTTACGAAGCCGTAGAGGTTGATTTTTGAAAGTGGAACCAGCTAACAAAGGCGTACTCTACATAGTTTCCACCCCTATTGGTAATCTGGAGGATATTACTCTACGGGCCCTCAGGATATTAAAGGAAGTGGATATAATCGCTGCCGAAGATACCCGGTGGACGCGCAAACTTCTTTCCCACTATCAGATTCACGTTCCTCTTATAAGCTGCCATGAACACAATCAGGTCGAAAAAAGTGAAGAGTTGTTAGAGAAGCTGCGGTCGGGTATTAAAGCAGCCCTGGTTACGGATGCGGGTACTCCTGGAATTTCGGATCCGGGTTATTATATCATCCGTGTGGCTATAGAAAATGGAGTCAGGGTTGTCCCTGTTCCCGGGGTTTCGGCGGTTATTGCCGCCTTGAGTGTTTCGGGCCTGCCTGCAGATTCTTTCTCCTTCCTGGGTTTTTTGCCGCGGCAATCGTCCAGGCGTAAAGCTGTCTTACAGAAACTTCGTTACGAGAAAAGGACCTTTGTCATTTATGAAGCGCCTAAGCGGCTACTGGCTACTCTGCGGAATATTTTAGATGAGGCAGGAGACCGTAAAATGCTTCTGGCGAGAGAATTGACCAAGAAGTTCGAAGAACTGAAATGGGGTATGCTGAGCGAGGTTCTGGACGACCTGGAGGGAAGAGATATTCGGGGTGAAATCACGTTGGTATTTGACGGCTCAAGGGAGCAGGAAGTGCTTGATGAGGATACAATACTTAATACTATCAGATGGTATCAAGAGAATACGGACTTAAAACTAAGCGGTATTGTCCGTAAGGTGGCTGAAGACCTCGGCGTTTCCAGGACAGAGGTGTATCGGCTGGGCTTAAAACTTAGGAAAGCTGATAAGCTCATGGCTGATGGCTGAAAGCTATAAGAGAATAATGACTACTCCCAAAATCAGTAAGATGTGTACTATCAGGAATAAGCTTGGACTCCATGCCCGGGCGGCGGCCAAATTTGTACAGACGGCCTCCCGTTTTAAATGCGATGTCCGGCTGGCCAGAAATGGTGAGGAGACAGATGGTAAAAGTATTCTGGATATTTTGACCCTGGCCTGTCTTAGGGGTACGGAAGTCGAGATTAAAGCTGTGGGGGAGGATGCGTCTGAGGCCGTCAGCGCCCTTGAAAAACTAATAAATGATAAGTTTGGGGAAGAACAGTGAAACGAGAAGCGGATAACGTCAAGATATTAAAGGGCGTCCCGGTTTTTCCGGGTATAGCCATCGGTAAGGCACTGCATATAGATCGCCGCAAGATCAAGGTGGTTTATGAATACCTCATGAACGATGAGCAGGTGGCGGCAGAGATCGTGCGTTTCAAGGAGGCAGTAGAGCAAGCACAACTGGCTCTCCTGGCCATTAAAGAAGAAATCCCGGAGGAGTTAAGAGATCACTGTTCTATAATAGATAGCCACCTTCTGATCCTGAAAGATAAGATGCTTTATGACCAAACGCTTCGGATTATTGCTGAAGAGAAAATTAATGCGGAATGGGCACTTAAGAAGGCGTTGAAAGAAAGCCAGGCCATTTTCGAGCGTATCCAGGACGAGTACATCCGCAACCGTTTTCATGATGTGGAGTTTGTTACAGAGAGGTTATTAAGGGTTTTGACCGGCCATTCACTGGAGAGCCTGGCGGATATCGAAGATAATGTGATCATAGTAGCGCATGACCTTTCGCCGGCCGATACTACCCAGATGAAACCGGATAGGATTATGGCCTTTCTGACGGATATGGGCGGGCGGACTTCGCATACGGCTATAATCGCCCGTTCCCTGGGGATACCGGCCGTAGTTGGTCTGGAGACGATAACCGGCGTGGTTTCAAGTGGGGATCAGATAATCGTCGATGGTGTGACGGGTACGGTCATTGTTAATCCCCCGGAAGAGACTATTCAGGAATACAGACAGAGGCAAAGCCGGTACGAAGATTATCGGATACAAACGGTCAAATACGGCCATCTCCAGGCAGAAACAATCGACGGCTATCAAATCAAGATAAAGGCCAACGTTGAATTTTTAGACGAACTGCCTTCTGTTCTGGAGTATGGCGCGGAAGGCATAGGACTGCTGCGCACGGAGTTTTTATACCTGAACCGTGATGAATTGCCCACCGAAGAAATCCTTTTTAATGCCTATAGCGAGGTAGTGGAGCGCATTGCTCCTAACCCGGTGACTATACGTACACTGGATATAGGAGGGGATAAATTTGCTTCATCAATAAAGTGGGTAAGCGAATCAAACCCTGCCCTTGGACTTCGGGCCATCCGTTTTTGTCTGAGGGAGAAGGATATTTTCAAGGTTCAATTGCGCGCCTTGTTAAGGGCCGGTTGTTTTGGCGACTTGCGTATCATGTTTCCTATGATTTCCGGCAAGCAGGAGATAGTAGACGCCAAGCGTATCTTGGAGGAGGCGTGTGAAGAATTGTATCGGGAGGGAATACCGTATAAGGAATCGGTCAAGATTGGCGCCATGATTGAAGTGCCGACGGCGGCAGCCATAGCCGACATCCTGGCCGAGGAAGTGGATTTCTTTAGCATCGGGACAAACGACCTTATTCAATATTCCCTGGCTATAGACCGGATAAATGAACACGTGGCTCACCTTTATGAGCCGCTTCATCCCGGCGTTCTTCGTATGATAAAGCAGGTGGTGGAAGCCGGTCACCGCGGAGGCGTTGAAGTGGCCATGTGTGGAGAGATGGCCGGTGAGGCGTCTTATATGCCTATTTTACTGGGACTGGGGCTTGATGAATTAAGTATGAATCCCCTGTCCGTTCCTCAGGCTAAACGTATTATTCGCATGTCCACCATGGAAGAGGCTAATGAAGTGGTAAATGATATATTGCAATTTTCTACGGCTGATGAAATACACGCCTACTTAAAAACAAAATGGGCTAAAAGGTTCACGGAAGAATTTTTGTGGCCTTCTTCCCAATTCACACTTTAAAAGTATTATCAGTCAGTGCCCCTTTTCAGGGTCTTCAGGCGGGTGCGCATCTTGGCGATTATATTTTGCATATCCACCTGGAGGTCAGCCATTTGTTGATGTCTTTTTTCGTAAACCCTTATAAGTTCACTTAACCAATATTCAGTAGCCTGTATTTCACGTTCCCTGAGCTCGTTTTCAACCTTTCTTTTCATCTGTTCCATGAAGGCCTTGTCCATTGTCTGTATAATCCTTTCCGCTATTGAGATAATTTTTGTGGGCACGAGTATTGATGACCTCGTAAAAAGTCCATTTGCCGTTCGACAGGCTCACGGCCCTGAGCAAAGTCGAAAGGCTGCGTTGTCCACCAAGGCGGATCACTGCGGCGTAGCTATGGAAATAGTTCACTGTTTACCGTTCACCGTAAGTGCATGGTTTGTTAACGGACAACGGTCAACGGTTCACAACGGGTGAAGTCGATCTCCTTCTTACACTTCGGGCAGGCGTGCTTAACATCAAATTCATCTGAGAATATCTCCTTTTCCGCTCCACAGTTCGGGCACTTACATGTAAATGAACTTAGATTCTTATTAGATTCAAATCCCGGGCAGTGCTTGGGGGTGGTCATCTCTGTTTCCTCCTCGGATGTCTTTCCTTAATAAACACTATACAACAAATCTAAAATTTTTTAAGATGTTTCTTGGTATGACAGGATGTCCCGGGTTTGACAAAAAAACCGGTTTACAAATACCAAAATTACATCGTAACATAGGAATACGATAACTTAATCAGGGGAGGGATGGATTATGGCGCTTATGGAGTTAAGTGTGGTACCCCTTGGGTTAGGGACGCCCAGCGTCGGGGAGCACATCGCAGACATTCAAAGGGAACTGGCCAAGGGGGAATTACCTTATAACCTAACGGACATGGGGACAATTATTGAAGGCAGTGTATCAGATCTCTTATCCTTAGCGGCAAGGTTGCATGAGCTTCCTTTTGCCAGGGGTGTAAAGCGTGTGCAGACCGTGGTTATCATTGATGACCGGAGAGATAAAAAAGTCCTGTTAGATGATAAGGTGAAGTCGGTTCAGGCCAGATTGAAGTAGGAGTGAGGCGGATGCGAAAGGGACCTTTTATTATTATTGGTGTATTTCTTCTTTTGTGTTTAATGGGCACGGTTACCGGCGAGGTCAGGTATGTACTGGAAAAGGCCGTTAGTATATGTCTTGATTGCATAGGTATCGGATGAGGCGGTACCTACGGCGAATTATTCAGTCCCTTTCGGCCTTATTCCTCAATGGTTACTGGTACTTTCCTATAAGCCGGACGATATATCAGGGTCAGCTTAAGTCTATCTGCTCTCCAGGGTTAAACTGTCATTCCTGCCCGGCAGCTATAACTGCGTGCCCCCTCGGTGCCATCCAGAATTTTATGGCCGGTATCCGTGCCTCAGTGGAAGCGGCGCGCTACCATTTTGGATTCTATGTCCTGGGATGGCTGGGGATTATTGGAGGACTGGTGGGACGCATGCCCTGCGGCTGGATATGCCCCTTTGGTCTTATCCAGGACCTTTTGTTTAAAATCCCCGGGCGCAAGATCAGGATACCCGATATCTTCAGCTATGGCCCTTATATCTTCCTGGCTCTGACCATCTTTATCTTGCCCATCTGGGTGGTTGATGCCTTTGGATATGGGTTCCTGTGGTTTTGTAAGTTTATCTGCCCGGCCGGGACCCTGGAGGCCGGACTGCCGCTTTTAATCCTGCAACCAACCCTGTATGGGATGGTTGGGCATCTCTTTTACATTAAGGTAGCGGTCTTGTTTTTCTTTTTTACCTGGAGTGTCCTGGCCAGCCGTCCCTTCTGTCGCACCGTATGCCCCCTCGGGGCATTTTATTCTTTCTTTAACCGGGCGAGCCTCTTCCAGCTCAAGTATCATCCGGAGAAATGCACACATTGTGAGTTATGCTACCAGGACTGTCCCGTAGATATTAAATTTTATGAATCACCCAATGACATACGGTGCATACGCTGTCTGGTATGTCTGCGCGAGTCCTGTGCATTCGGGGCTATTTCCTGGGAGATGGGAGGCATAGAAGGTCAAAGTTCAAGGCCCAAAACGTCACTGGTCAATAGTCAATTGTCACTGGTAAAGAAGACCCAGCTTCCCGACTTAACCAATGACCAATGACCAATGACCAATGACCAATGACTAATGACTAATGACTAATGACATTCACTTCTTTGATGTTAAAAAGATTCATGGCTTCCTCAATTCCCTGCCGGACTATGACTTCAGATGCCTTTCCCGCTTTTTTTAGAGTCTCTTCTAAAATTGATCTCTCTTCAAAAGAAAATGGTTCAAGGACGTAGTGCTCTGGCTTCTGTTGAGGTAAGGGCCTGCCGATCCCAATCTTAAGGCGTGGGAATTCCCGGGTGCCCAGGGTCTCAATAATCGAATCCACGCCGTTATGTCCGCCTGATCCTCCGCTTCGCACTATCTTTATGCGCCCTAAGGGAATGTCCATATCATCATGGACGACCAGGAGGCCCTGGGGGGGTATCTTATGGAAGCTAAGTATCTGGGCTACTGCTAAACCGCTTCGGTTCATATAAGTAAGGGGCGTGGCCAGGAGGACTTGCCTTTCGCCAATATACCCCTTACCAATGAGGCTATCCCACTTCTTTGCGGCGAGTGAGATCTGAAATATCCCGGCAAGGTGATCAATAAGGATAAAACCAATATTATGCCTGGTTTCTGCATACTTGATGCCGGGATTGCCAAGGCCAACAATACAACGCAACTTTATTTCGACTCTTTTGCCTCGGGTTCCTTGCCCTTGGTGGAAGCCACTTCCGGTTCAGCAGCGGCTTCTTCCTCGGCGGCAACCGCTTTTTCTTCAGCTGCCGGCGGAACCACGGTAACTAAAGTGATGGCGGCATCGTCCAGCACATGGAGGTTTTCCGGCAGCTTCAGGTCTTTTATATGGATTGATTCCCCAATGTCCAGGGAAGTGACATCAACCTCGATGAATTCCGGAATGTCTGCCGGAAGACACTCCAGCTCGATTTCACGGGTTACTGTCTGGAGGATACCACTTAGCTCTACTCCCTTGGCCCGCCCCTTGACGTGCAAAGGAACCCGGACCGCTATTTCCTTATCCATAGCGACTTCATACAAATCGGTATGGATAATTTCCCGGCTCAGGGGATTCGTTTGCACTTCTTTCAACATAGCCATTTTATTTACTGTATGGCCATTGTCTTTAATGGTCAGGGCAAAAATGGCATTGTCGCTTCCAGCCTTATTAAGCTTACGTTTAAGGTCCAGACTATCCAGTGTCAGAGGTTGAGGTGGAATTCCTTTGCCATAGAAGATAGCCGGGATAAGACCCTGACGGCGCAGACTGCGAGCCGCGCCTTTTCCCATTTTTTCTCTACTTTCTGCGGTTAATTCAATCTGTTTCATTTATTCCTCCTAAACAAACAAAGAACTTACGGAATCTTCATTATGGATACGTTGGATGGCTTCCCCCAGGAGTTCTGCTACAGATAACACCTCGATCTTCCGGCATTTTTGGGCCTCCGGCCCGAGGGGAATAGTGTCTGTGACTATCAGTTTGCTTATAGGTGAAGCCTCAATGCGTTCGATAGCCGGACCGGATAAAACCGGGTGTGTGGTACAGGCGTGTATCACCTTCGCCCCGTGCTCATGCAGGGCCTGGGCGGCCTGACAGAGTGTCCCGGCCGTATCTACCATGTCATCAAGTATAACCACATTTTTACCTTTTACATTGCCGATAATATTCATTACCTGTGATTCATTCGGCCGCTCCCGGCGTTTATCAATAATAGCCAGTTGGGCCTCCAGCCGTTTGGCAAAGGCCCTGGTTCTCTCTACGCCTCCGGCATCGGGAGATACCATAACCAGATTTTCAAGAAAATGCTCGCGTATATATTCCAGAAGCACGGGGGCGGCGAAAAGATTGTCCACGGGTATATTGAAAAAACCCTGGATTTGTCCGGCATGGAGGTCCATGGCCAGGACGCGGCGCGCGCCAGGCGTAGTTATTAGATCTGCCACCAGTTTTGCGGTTATCGGCGTGCGCGGAGCCACTTTCCTGTCCTGACGGCCATAGCCATAGTAGGGGATGACGGCAGTAATCCGCCTAGCCGAGGCCCGGCGCAGGGCGTCGATCATAATAAGCAATTCCATTAGATTTTGGTTTACAGGAGGGCAGGTGGGTTGAATTACAAATACATCGCTGCCGCGTACATTTTCGCCGATTTCGACCAGGGTTTCGCCATCGCTGAAAGTGCGAACAACGGCCTCACCCAATTCCATGTCCAGGTAGCGACATATAGCCTGTGCCAGGGGTAGATTGGAGTTGCCGGAGAATATCTTGAGTCTGTTGATCATCTTCTGCACCTAATATCCGTTGACCGTTAACCGTTGACCGAGAAGAATTTGCTCTTGTGGTGAACGGTTAACGGTCAACAGTGAACGTTAATTGGCTGGGGTGGGAGGATTCGAACCTCCGAATGCGGGTTCCAAAGACCCGTGTCTTACCGCTTGA
>JASEGX010000021.1 GCA_030017815.1 Thermodesulfobacteriota bacterium
ATCCAATCGGTCGAAATACATTGATGCCTCACCTTTTGAACGTTACCAATATATTCCCCGGTACGGGATAACGGGATAAGGGTGTGGGTTATTATGCAAAATTGAACGAAAATTCATCTTGCTCTTGACAAGGTCTGGGGAAAATGGATAATTAATAGACTAAATTTATTTATCCTATTTACCGATAAGTTGGATACCCTAGCTTCACTTTTGGCTTGTTAAGAGCCATAGTGACAGCATTTATTAGTATGACCAAATTGAACAGTCTTCCCAGTTATAAAAAACCACCTCTTATAGAGGTTGTATGTGGCATCGTCTTCAAAAGAATTGAGCAATTCAAGGCGCCACACTTGGGATTGTTTTGGGAGAAAATACGAGACGAATATCCCACGTGCGAACATGCCCCTCCTTTAGGACTTGATGTTGAACCATTGGATTTGGCTAATCTATTGCCAAGGCTCTGGTTTGTTAATCAGCGCGATAACGAGCTCATTCAGCTACAGAACGACAGATTTCTATACAACTGGCGAAAGAAGCACGAAGACGATCCATATCCGCGCTATGGAATAGTTGCAAAGGCGTTCAAGGCCAACCTTGATATATTCCAGGAATTTCTTAAAGAAGAGGGGTTGGGAACGCTCAATCCCACTGCGTGCGAATTGACCTATGTTAATCATATCCTGAAGGGACAGGGCTGGGAATCGCTGGCTGAGATTAACAATGTACTGCCAGATATTAACTGGCGTTCGGATAATGGGCGATTTCTGCCAGAACCCCTTTCTTTGGGGTGGCAAACGACGTTTGCTTTACCTGATGACAAGGGGCGACTGCATGTCAACCTTTTGCAAGGACAAATTGATGACCGTCCGGTACTCCGTCTTGATATTACCGCCCGCTGGCTTAATGTGAATGAATGCCTGGATACAATATGGGGTTGGTTTGACGTGGCCCATGAATGGATCGTCCGCGGCTTTACTGACCTTACTAGCCGTGAAATCCAATCAACAATTTGGGAGCGAGAAGACACCATCTGAGGATTACTAGAGAGAACCATATGCCGAGCATACAGGACATTAAAGAATACGAAAAATATGCTGCAGCGAGAAATATTCATGCCATGACTCAATTCTCAAGGCTTGAAGATGCAAAGGAATTCGGGGACCCTGAAATTTGTGGGCTTTATAGAACTCCGCGACGTTTGTCTGAATCCTACCGCTCAGTTGAACGCTGGATTAAGTTCGTTGATCAATCGAAGCGCGGCATACCCACAACGGTCAAGATGAATTTGGAAGAGACTACTGGGTTACAATCCGAAAGCCCGTTTGATCAACTTACCAAGCTGCGAGACGATAAGGTTCTGGAGATCATTTCTTATGTTCAAAAATCCTCTCAAATTCCTTTTACTGAGCGACTTGCGAAACGGCTCAGATTCTTGTTTGATGCTGCCAAAGAGGAGTTTCCCGATGAATTCGCAATCTCACCAGAGTCATTAAATAATTTTCTGACCTTTTTTCAATATACACCCAATTTAAAGTATCCGGATATTGTACTTACCCCGTCCAAAAACATTCAGGCTCAATGGCGGACTGCTTCCAACCGCCATTTTGCTGTGGAATTCTTGCCTACCGGAGATGCTCGATTTGTAATTTTTTCACCGGATCCGAGGCATCCAGAAAAGACGATTAGATTATCTGGGCTGGCTTCTATTGATTCTTTGCTGGAAACTGCGCAACCCCATGGAGTACTTAGCTGGGCTTCGGAATGAAAAACGATCCGTTACCTGATCAACACCACATTTCTCGGTATTGTTCCCCTACGAGATGTACGGAAGACGGCCAAGTTACTAGCGCCGCATTTCGCCTTCGGGAAGTGGACAACAATGCCCTATCAGTTAACTGGTTAGAATTCTTAAGCTCAACCGATCGGGACACTCAAATCCAAGAAATTCGCAAGGTTCTCGCATTAAAGATGAAAATTGGCACCAACGCCAAAATAGCTGTCTTGAATATTGGGCAAATGCGTGCCTATGTCCGGGCACACAGTCCAGATAGCAGAAATCTCCCTGTCTTACATGACCCGCTAGTAAATGACCCATCCCACAGTGGCATTTACAACCTCCGGGAAGACGATGATTTAATTGCCACTCTGATAGCAGAAGTGGTTCAAGAGACATATTCAGCCCGAGCATAAAGCCGCATATTAAAGATCGCCCGCACTATCGCAGATATTGAAGGGGAGGCGTCCGTCAAATCTGCCCATATCTCCGAGGCCATCCAATACCGCAGTTTGGATCGCAGAGCGATCTGACCAGTAGAAGAGATCAAGTGGCCGACCGGTAAAACTCTTATTCATTGTACCCGTTTTCTCCCAGATTTACTTATCTTGCTTGTTTAAGTTAAATATACTTGACTTATTTTGTCAGATTAATTCAGGATGGGGACGTCCCCTCCTGGTTTTACTGAATCCCGCGTGCAATTTTGAGGGACGCTTCTCTTCTCTTTGATCCTATGCACGTTCTGCATGAATGTTAATCCAGTCCGATTTCTCGATTTCCCGGCGTCCTTCAGCCGGTCTCCCTGCCTGTCGGCAGACAGGTCAAGATTCCGCCCTTGCCTTCGGCTAGTACTTCTGCTAACGTATCACTACCTTAGCAGGGTAAACGTACAAGGGACTTACACCCCTTAAGTTCACGCCCGTGCCGGGCGTACACAAATCATTTGGGCCAACGGGAATGGACTAGGGTTGATTTTCTTCAGTGCCGTGGCCCATGACCCAATTCTGCGTTAGACAAGAAAGAGAATTTAAATGGAAAACCCAAAGACAGTAGAAGAACTCAAAAAGACAGCCGTAATATATTGGCCACAGGAAATTGCAGGAAAAGAATGCGAGTGCCATTCCATTACTGTTTGATTCTCAGGAAAGTTTTATAAGCGTATTGAAGCTTGCAAACGCAACCCCCGATGCATGTGTTAAGGCACTTGAATTCACCTAAATTGTTATTGCATAGAGACCTAAAAGAACCCCTTTGAACAACCGTGGTGATACTGAGGAACCGAATGGCAAGTAAAGAAGCCACCGCCCGTATCAAGATCAACAAGCTGCTCGAAGGGGCAGGCTGGCGCTTCTTTCCGGAAGGGAGCGCGCCCGCCAACATCCGCCTTGAGCCCAGCGTGACGATCAAGTCATCCGATCTGGAAGCGCTTGGCGACAATTTCGAGAAGACCAGCAAGGGCTTCATCGACTTCCTGCTGCTCGACGTCAAAGGCTTCCCGCTCATCGTCCTTGAGGCCAAATCGGAGGACAGGAACCCGCTCGTCGGCAAGGAGCAGGCCCGCAAATACGCCAAGTCCCAGAACTGCCGGTTCGTGATCCTCTCCAACGGCAACCTGCACTACTTCTGGGACCTGGAGCGCGGCAACCCCTACCTCATTACGTCCTTTCCTACGCCGGACTCGGTGATCGGCTACCAGCAGGTCACGCCCAACCCGCAACGCCTCGTCGAGGACCAGGTCGGCGATGACTACATCGTGCTGACCCAGCGCCCGAACTATCAATCCGAAGCGGCGTGGAAGAGCGAGGCCGAGCGTCCCGGCTACATCCAGGCCAACAAACTGCGTTTCTTGCGGCCCTATCAGTTGAAGGCCATCCACGCCCTGCAGCGGGCGGTCAAGGACGGCAAAGACCGCTTTCTGTTCGAGATGGCTACCGGCACCGGCAAGACACTCACTGCCGCCGCTGTTATCAAGCTTTTCCTCCGTTCCGGCAATGCTCGGCGCGTCCTCTTTCTGGTAGATCGCCTCGAACTGGAAGATCAGGCCGGCAAGAAGGCCGATTCGCCTCTGCTCCTGCTCTCCGCCGATTTCCAGACGGTGATCTACAAGGAAAACCGCGACGATTGGCGGCGGGCGGAAATCGTGGTCACCACGGTACAGTCGCTGCTCTTCAACAATAAGTACCAGAGGCTCTTCTCGCCGACCGACTTCGATCTGGTCATCTCCGATGAAGCGCACCGCTCCATCGGAGGGAACGCCCGCGCCGTTTTCGACTACTTCATCGGCTACAAGCTCGGCCTCACCGCGACGCCGCGCGATTACCTCAAACGGTTCGACAAGGCGGGTCCCACCACCCGCGATCCGCGCGAAGCCGAGCGCCGACTGTTGCTGGACACCTACCGCACCTTTGGCTGCGAGAACAGCCAGCCCACCTACCGCTACTCGCTGCTCGACGGAGTGAAGGAAGGCTACCTGATCAACCCAACAGTGGTGGATGCCCGCACCGAGATCACCACCGAACTGCTCTCTGAACAGGGCTTCGTCGTCTCCTTCACCGACGACACTGGCGAAGACCAGCAGGAGGCCTTTAAACAGCGCGAATTCGAGAAGCGCTTCTTCGCTGACGCCACCAACCAGCTTTTTTGCAAGACCTTCTTGGAAAACGCCCTGCGCGATCCGGTCAGCGGGGAGATCGGCAAGTCCATCATCTTCGCGGTCAGCCAGAACCACGCCGCCAAGCTGGCGCAGATCCTGAACCAGATGGCCGACCGCATGTTTCCCGGCAAGTACCAGTCCGACTTCGCCGTGCAGGTCACCTCGCAGATCCCCGACGCCCAGCAGTTCACCATCAACTTCAGCAACAACAACCTGCTCGGCTCGGCCAACTTCCTGCCCGCCTACAAGACCAGCAAGGCGCGTGTCTGCGTGACGGTGGGCATGATGACCACAGGCTACGATTGCACCGACATCCTCAATCTCGGTCTGTTTCGACCGATTTTCTCGCCGACGGACTTCATCCAGATCAAGGGGCGCGGCACCCGCAAGCACAATTTCCTCGAACAGCTTTTCGACGACAGCCTCAAGGATGGTGTCTTGCAGCAGCAGAAGGCCGCCTTCAAGCTCTTCGACTTCTTTGCCACCTGCGAGTACTTCGAAGAGAAGTTCAATTATGACGAGGTACTGAAGCTCCCCCGGCCCCAAGGCAAAGGCGGTGATGGAGGCGGGGGCACTGGCCCGGTGGTCACGGGCGGCACCTACGAGCATATGGGCGCCGACATCCTTTCGATGATCAAGGAAGAGGTCATTGGCCTTGATGGCATGAGGATCGACCGCATGTTCTTCGAGAAATTCGGGGACACCGTGCGCGAAAATGAGACCATCGCCGCAGCCGTCGAGTCTGGACAATGGGATCGCGTCATCGACTACGTGAACCGCGAGGTTTTCGACAAGCCAGAGGAGTACTACACCCTCGACAAGTTGCGCAAAGCCGCTGCCGTGGATCGGCGGCTGACCCTGCGGGAGATACTCGAAAAGATTTTCGGCCTCATCCCGCGCTTCAAGTCCAAGGACGAGCTGCTGGAAGAGGAGTTTGCCAAATTCGTCGCCGACGCCAAGCCCGAAGAGGTCACTGCCATCCCGGCCATCAAGACCTACTTCAAGGCCTACGTCACCAGCGACCAGGTGCGCCACATCATCGAGAGCCGCCAGTTCACAGACCTGGCCACCAACCCGGTCTTTTCCACCCGCGACTTCCGCGCCGTGCCGGCGAAGTACCGCACGCTCATCCCTGAATACGTCAAGGATTACGTCTCGTTGAACCGGTTCGCCGCATAGGAGGATCCATGAGCAAGACCAGAAAATCAACTATTGAGGTACAAGGGACCGCCATCGCCGTTATCAACCACGCTATTGGCGCCTATATTTCCTTGACGGACATTGCCAAGCACAAAGAGCCGAATCGCTCGGATCATGTAATTCAGAACTGGATGAGAAACCGCAATACCGTTGAATTTTTAGGAGTATGGGAGCGTTTGAACAACGCTGATTTCAAACCCCTCGAATTCGAGGGGTTTAGAAACAGGTCCGGGCTCAACAGCTACAAGATAAGCGTAAAGGAATAACCATGCTCGACACCGACACCAAACGCCGCATCGACACCGCCCGCGATATCCTGGTCGGCAAGGTGCCCGATCCCAAAAGCCAGGTCGAGCAGATCACCATTGCCCTGATCTACAAGTTCATGGATGACATGGACGCCGAAAGCGAAGAATTCGGCGGCAAACGCAAGTTCTTCGCCGGGGAATTTGCCCGCTACGGCTGGGCCAGACTCATGCGTTCCGGGCTGGGCGGCCACGAGACCCTGAACCTCTACGCCGAGGCCATTGCCAAGATGCCGGAGAACCCCGGCATTCCCCTCCTCTTCCGCGACATCTTCAAGAACGCCTATCTGCCCTACCGCGACCCGGAGACCCTGCGAGCCTTTCTCAAGGTCATCGACGAATTCAACTACGACCACAGCGAGCGCCTCGGCGACGCCTTCGAGTATCTCCTCTCTGTCCTCGGCTCTCAGGGCGACGCGGGTCAGTTCCGCACCCCGCGCCACATCATTGATTTCATGATCGAGATCATCGACCCGAAGAAGCACGAGACGGTGCTCGACCCGGCCTGCGGCACCGCCGGGTTCCTGATCTCGTCCTACAAGCACATTCTCAAGGCAAACACCGACGCCAAGGGTAACAGCACCCTGACCCCGGACGAAAAGGGCCGCCTCGCGAGGAACTTCAAGGGCTACGACATCTCGCCCGACATGGTGCGCCTGTCGCTGGTGAACCTGTACCTGCACGGCTTCGCCGACCCGCACATCGCCGAGTACGACGCCCTTACCAGCCAGGACCGTTGGAACGAGTATGCCGACGTCATCCTCGCCAATCCGCCCTTCATGTCGCCGAAAGGCGGCATCAAACCACACCGCCGCTTCTCGGTGCAGTCCAAGCGCAGTGAAGTCCTTTTCGTCGACTACATGGCCGAACACCTCACCCCCACCGGTCGCGCCGGCATCATCGTCCCCGAGGGCATCATCTTCCAGAGCCAGACCGCCTACAAGCACCTGCGCAAAATGCTGGTAGAGGAGTACCTCGTCGCCGTCGTCTCGCTGCCGGCGGGTGTGTTCCAGCCCTACTCCGGCGTCAAGACCTCGATCCTGATCCTCGACAAGTTGCTGGCCAGGAAGACCCACACCATTGCCTTCTTCAAGGTTGAGAACGACGGCTTCGGCCTCGGCGCCCAGCGGCGAGAGATTGACAAGAACGACCTGCCGCAGGCTCATGCCGAGATCGGCGAGTACCTGCGCCGCCTGCGCGCGCGGGGATCGGTTAGTGACTTTCAGCCTACGCTGGGACTAATCGTGGAGAAGGAGAAGATCGCGGCGAATGGGGAGTACAATCTGAGCGGGGAGAGGTATCGGGAAAATGGGACGAGACAGTCCGCCTGGCCGATTGTGGAGTTGGGGGAAGTGTGCGATCTGTATCAGCCAAAGACCATTTCTCAGCAGGATCTTGTCGAAGACGGCCCCTATTTGGTCTTTGGAGCCAACGGCGTCATTGGTCGATACAACCAATACAACCACGAGGAAGCGGAGGTGCTCATCACCTGCCGGGGCGCGACTTGTGGCACTGTAAACATGTCGGAGCCGAAGTCGTGGATTACAGGAAATGCAATGGTGGTAAAGCCCAAAGACGAACGGCTTTCCAAAGTCTTCCTTTATTCACTGCTCAAGGGAGCAGACCTCGCGTTTACAATCTCCGGCTCTGCTCAACCCCAGATAACGCGGCAAGGGCTTGCACCTTTCAAAATCCCCCTGCCGCCGCTGGAGGTGCAGAAGGAGATCGTGGCGGAGATCGAGGGCTACCAGAAAGTCATCAACGGCGCCCGCGCCGTCCTCGACCATTACCGCCCCCACATTCCCATTCACCCCGACTGGCCGATAGTGGAGTTGGGGGAAATCACGAAGCCGGAGTATGGCTTCACCGAGAAGGCGGCCGACCAAGGGAACGTTAGGTTTATTCGTATCACCGACATATCAGAAGACGGAACGCTTCGCGCGGACAACCCCAAGTTCATTACGCTGACAAGTGAGGCGCGGGGATCACTACTCGCTAAGGGTGACATCCTCGTCGCTCGAACTGGCGCAACTTATGGCAAGACCATGCTGTTTGAGGAGGACTACCCAGCGGTCTTTGCCTCTTTCCTAATCCGACTCCGCTTCCCAGAGGACCGCGTCCGTCCTCGCTATTACTGGGTGTTTGCGCAAAGCGATGCGTATTGGAACCAAGCGAAAGCTCTGATGACTGGCGGAGGCCAGCCGCAGTTCAATGGGAATGCCTTGAAACGGCTCAAGCTACCCCTCCCGCCCCTCACCACGCAGCAAGCCATCGTCGCCGAGATCGAAGCCGAGCAGGCGCTGCTCGCCGCCAACCGCGAACTGATCGAACGCTTCGAGAAGAAAATCCAGACCACCCTCGCCCGCGTTTGGGGCGAAGACGAGATGCCGGTCGTGGAGCATGAGCGAGCATAACAAGACAGTGGTGGGAATTGATGTGGGCGGAAAAGTGAAAGGCTTTCACGCCGTGGCGCTGCGTGGCGAAACTTTTGTGGATAAAGCAACTGCTGCCAACCCCGCTTTGATTGTCGATTGGTGCCTTGATCACAGAGCCGCGGTGGTCTCAGTGGATGCCCCGTGCGGGTGGAGCCAAACAGGCTTGTCCCGTCTGGCTGAACGGGAATTGTTAGGGAAGAAGATACACTGTTTTGCGACGCCTACGCGTGAACGCGCAGAAAATCACGACAAGGGATTCTACGATTGGGTATTCAACGGCGAGAATCTCTACATGCAGTTGCGGAGACACTACCCACTCTTCGATGGTAGGAAAAGAAAAGGCACTGTCTGCTTCGAGACATTTCCCCATGCCATTGTGTGCGCCATGAAAGGGCGCTTAGTTTCATGGAAATCAAAAGTGAAAGTGCGCCGCGAAGCACTGGAGACTATAGGCTACGATATCAGCAATCTCTCAAATATTGATTTTGTAGATGCCGCCCTTTGCGCCGTGGTTGCCGATGCGTTCAGCAAGGGCAGTTACAAGGTTTACGGCGACAGTGCCGAAGGATTCATTGTGGTGCCGGACCCAGTAAGAGCTTAGGGAGAGGTTGACGAAATCTGCTACTTCTGACTCGATTCGTATTTCTCAGTAGCCTTTACGATTGTGGAAGTACATTCTTCTTTCTTCCGAGCAGAGTAATATACCCTGTCCAACGATATCGGCCCAATTCCTCAAGCGTCTTTACCACCCCGTCCCCTATCACTTTCGTACCAACCTGCTGCCCCTCCGTTTGACTCCCACGTTCCACGTATGATACAATAAACAATACGTGAACAGGCTCATCTGATGAGGCGACCGGGCTGGCCGTCATGCCCCTGTCCCCTGAATAAGGCGTTGTGATATGAACCACATAAGATTTCGATTACGCATATTTCTTATCCTTCTATTGGGCATTGTGCTGGTGGGAACCGCCGGCTTCATGGCCATTGAGGGACTTTCTCTACCAGATGCCTTTTACTTCACAATGGTCACGATAACCACGGTGGGTTATGGAGATATCCACCCCGCCACGCAGACAGGCAAGATGCTGACCATCCTCCTCATTGTAATGGGCGTTGGAACATTCCTCGGAGTAGTGGCAAACGCCACGGAGTTGTTGCTGAACAAGCGAGGAAAACAGGCTACCCTTATCTCTTTTCTCTGGCCATGAGAACCAATCCCTTTGACAAAGACGCGTCACCCATAGTGAGATAGGAGGCTTGGTGAACATCCCATTTTCTTGACTTTTCTCTATACGGGTCATATAAGTCCTGAGACGCGGGCAGCACAAACACAAATTAAACCTTACATATAGGAGCAGAGAACACCCCTAATCGCCATCATCCTCTCTCGACATGGATGCCGAAATAGCCGCTCTGGAAGCCAAACTCGCCAAATACAGACAGATAAAGCAGGGTATGATGCAGGATCGTCGACCGGGGAGACGAGGCTGATGTGATCTGTTTGCGCGAAAAACTGAAATAGAATCAAGAAGAAAGACGCTTCCGCCGTCCTGGCTCCAGCGGCAAAGAGGGGCGCAGATTCAAAATCGAATAAAAAATCAGGGAGAGCCAGAGGATAGTCTGATAGGGCCGTTGTTTTCGTGTTGACTTGCTAGTTGCCAAACAAACTGCGTCCCCCCGTCAAACGACTGGAAAGCCGGAACCGGATTTCTGCGAACTCGTTGTGCCGATTGAAATAATTTTGTTGCCAAAGTGCACACGTTCTGATATTTTTGCATTATGAAACAGTTTGATTGGGACCAAGAAAAGAACGAATGGCTGCAGACAGAACGAGGCATCACTTTTGAGGAAATTGTTTACCACCTGCACCATGGTGGGCTGCTCGACGTAATTTGGCATCCCAACCAAGAGACGTATCCGAATCAACGAATCTTTATCGTCAACGTTGAAGGTTACGCTTGTTTAGTTCCGTTTGTCGAAACAAATGATGTAATTTTTCTGAAGACCATCATCCCGAGTCGTAAGATGACGAAGCTCTATTTGGGAGGTGAGCAAGAATGAAATTAAATAAGGAAGAAAAGGATATATTGGAGTCCGTCGAACGAGGGGAATGGCGCCGGATTCCGGACTTTGACAAGGAGGCCAAACGATACCAGGAGTCCGCTCGGGTAACTCTTCGTAAGGATAAGCGGGTAAACATCCGTATGACTGAAAGGGACATTGTTCGATTCCAGAAGAAAGCTATTGCGGAGGGGTTACCCTATCAGACCTTAATTTCCAGCGTGCTCCATAAATATATTAATGGCCGTCTTGTTGAGAAAGCCTCCTAAGGACCATGTCACAACCCGACAGTTCACCGAGGGTCTGATAGAGACGTTGGTTTCGTGTTGACTTGCTTGTTGCCAAACAAACCACGTTCCCCCAGTCCCCGCACCGGGCAGCACAAACACAAATTACACCTTACATACAGGAGCAGAGAACATGAAGAATGTGGAGATGAAAATTGACGGGAACATCCTAACCATTACAGTGGATTTGTCCATGGAATTCGGCCCTTCATCCTCGGGCAAGACCATCATTATCGCTTCCACAGAAGGGAACGTCAGCGTCCCCGGCGCTGAGGACAAGAAGGTAGGCCTGAACGTTTACCGCAAGAAGTAAGAGGGATTCCGGCTCACTGCCGGTTGGGAAATCCTTAGCTTTTGCGCCAGGAGCGTCTGGCTGATTCCCAGCTCACTCGCAGACCAAAATCACAATAAACTCCGCGCCTGAACCGTCTTATATAGCCGGGAGGGATACCCGTTCTATGACTAAGGAGGGAAAAGTTAAGACCCTATCCGGATTAATTTCAGAAAACCACCTGAGAGGAACAGTTCAATTCTTAGAGGGCATAGAGGCCATTCTCAACGGCTTAAGCGATCCAGACAGGTATGTGCGAACCGGAAATATAGAGACCCTCAAATACCTTATAGAGGAAGGAATTGTAAGCCCGGAAGAGGCAGAAGAGAAAGTCTCGATATACCGGATACTAAAAGATCTGGAAGATCCGGACAGGTATGTGCGGGCCATAAACGCGGAGGCACTTAACCACTTTATCAACGCAGGAGTGATAAACACAGAAGAAGTAAAAAAGAAGATTTCCCTGTATGAGATTCTAAAAAATTTAAAAGACGCGGATAGTTATGCGCGGGCCAGGAACGCTGAAGTACTGAAATATCTTGTGGCAGCCGCTATCGTAACCGCAAGGGAAGTAGGGGGAAAGATTCCCGCGGATATCATTCTCGCCGGCTTAGGAAACGAAGAGGGGCATGTGCGGGCCAGAAACGCTGAAGCAATCAAATACCTTGTAGAGGCAGGCGTTTTAAGCCCGAAGAAGGTAGAGGGAAGGGTCCCGATAGATGCCATTGTAAAAGATATAATAAATAGCAAAGGATACGCGCGGGCCAGAAACATCGAGGCCCTCCAGTACATGATAGAGGCCGGTGTCGCCGATGCAAAGGAGGTGGGAAGAAAGATCCCGCCGGATGCCGTCCTCGAACATGTAAGGGGTAACAATGGGCAGGTGCGCGCCATAACTACGAGGGCGCTAAGATGTTTCGTTGCAGCGGGCGTCTTTGAACAGGAAGAAGTAAGGGAGAGAATCCCATCAAAGGGTATCCTGGGAAGTCTTAAAGACCCGGACCGGTATGTGCGGGCCATAAACGCAGAGGCCCTTAAAGACCTCATGGAGGCCGGTATCCTTAGCCCGGAAGCGGTAACAGGAAGTATCCCGCCAGGTGCCATCCTCGCAGACGCAAGAGATAGAGACGGGTATGTGCGGGTAAGAAGCGTCGAAACCCTCAGATACCTCTTTGAAACAGGTGCCCTTAATCAGGCCCCAATAAAAGGAAAAATCCCTTTAAAGAGCATCCTTGGAGGTCTTGAAGATCCGGACCGGTATGTGCGGGCCATAAACGCAAAAATGCTTGGATGCCTTATCGGGGTAGGCGCTCTTGACCGGGGGAGAGTAAGGCGACACCTGTTATTAAAGAGAATCCCTTCGAAGATCCGCCACGGCGGGAAAGGCCTGGGACACCCGGACGGGCCTTTATATGCAAGAAACGCAGAAGTGCTCATATACCTTGTTGAATCAGGCGTGGTAAGCCGGAAGGAAATAAGAAAAACTATCCTGGATGGGTTCAAAGAGATTTTTTTGCGGGCTTATAATAAGCCCCTGGAAGCAAAATTTAATTACTATTTTCTAAGGCTTTTTGAGTTGCTCAGGAATGATCATAGGGCATTGCCCCGGATAGAAAAGTACCTTGATCACAGTCTGTTAGCCCTCTCTAACCTGCTAACCGGTAAATCTGAGAAGGATTTTTTCTATAGTGAATTAGCCGAAATGATAAAAAAGGACAGGGCGGTCAAGGACACACATAACATCCTGGCTGAAAGGTTACAGGATTTCGTGGCTGCCCGCCTGGCCAGCCTGTCTGAAAGCGACCCGGTTATGGAGACGACCCTGGGCAGGCTGGTCGCATCTATCATAAAAAATAAAGGTCCATTAGCGTGCGATAAAATAAAAAAGGCCTTCAGGCTGTTAAATATTGAATTTAAAGATGCCGGGAACAGCCCAACCACAACCGTAGGAATAAGCAAGGCCTGGCTAACCAGTCTTCCCCCTTTAGAATTTAAGAAACTCCCGGTTGAACCTCCGGCATTTCAACCTGTAGAGGCTATAAACAGCATACCTGAAATAGACGGCCCGTCCTTAAAATCCGCCATGGGGAATGTCCAATTATACAAGAGACTGGGCAGGACGTTAGTGTATAAAACTACCCGGGGTAATTTTATAGCTATTAAGTTTCTTAAACGTTCCGGGGCCTCCCGGCCCGGTCGCTCTATACAGGACGAAAGGGAAGATTCCGGCCGGCTTATCTATGAAAGTAAATACTTTGATTACTTACATGCGCTAAAAGATAAGGGGGTAGCTCTAAAGGGAACCTATCCCTCACCCTTGTTTATCCATGGGCAAAGAGCGGTGCGCATAAATTGCCATGACCTGCCGGAGGAGATGAAGGCCCGGCTTCAGGAGCTTTCTACTGAGCCTAAATCACATGAACCAGCCCGGGCAGACACAACCGACGGATACTATACCTTTATGGCGTACACGATAGGCACGCCCGATTATTTTACTTATCTTCACGAAGCCGACACGGATAGCATAGAGGAGGCCTCAGAGAAGAACATACATGATTTGTTTACCCTGGCCGGATATGGGTTAATCCACCCGGATATAATAGACTTATTCCATAATCTAATCCAGATACGCAGGCCCGAAGAAGGAAGGTTTTTGTGGAATGTGGATATAATAAGGCCGATGGCCGGCCGGGCCGGCGCGGGCAGGCTCCATGGCGGAAGGCATGCTGTGAGTTATCCGAATATGCGGCTCTCGGGGCCGGCGGATTTCGCGGAGATGGTGACACTCGAGGCCCTTGTGTCCTTGGATCATCCCCATTCCGCATATATGAAATTTAATCTGCGAAGGTTCTTTCTTCCGGAAAGGGAGAAAATTCTCCTGGCCCACTTTATGGGCAATTATCTCCTGGCCTGGGTGCTTATTGAAGGAAGGCGTTTGAAAGAGCGGCCCGGTGAGCTGAACCGGCACAAGCCCGGTGGGCTGGCGAAGCTTATTAAGAAGATATACACCACGGCCTATAAGGCCCTTACGGGGTCAGATAGTACCGGCCCAGACTTATCAACTTTGATTGATTGGGATAGGTTTGCCGGACAGATGACATTTTTTATGGGCCAGGCATATAAAAAATATGTAAACAGGCCTATTCCTGAAAAGATATTCGGAAAGAAAGATATTTACATAACACCAGGAGATGGGTGGGGTTTCATACAAAGAGATGTGGTAGAGACAACATTAAATCTTCACGGGGAAAGACTTTCGGAGGTCCTGGATAAATATTTTAGCCCGGCCACCTCTGAACGCCGCATAATACCACCGTCTATCTTCATCTTCAAACCACACTTTAACAAATTGATAAAAAAGGAAAAAGACAGTAATCTTCGCCCTGGTCTGGAAGAGCTGTATGAGAATTATGCAACCGGTTGGCGTTTTGATGGGATTAACGAGGATATTGGCCCGGTAAACGGTCCATTTCCTCTTCAGGAGCTGATCAAGGCCAATTATATATTCTCAGGGTCACAGTTTCATCATAACCAAAGATCTTTATAATGCCCACATTCGCTGTAAGTGAAGAGAAGAATAGATGGCTAACGGAGACTATGGAGGCCCTTGGTATCCAGGAAAAGGATATCGAGGAGAAATTCATCCGGTCATCAGGAAAAGGCGGGCAAAAGGTGAATAAGACCTCCACGTGTGTCTATCTGAAACACTTGCCTACCGGAATAGAAGTAAAGTGCATGAAGGACCGGAGCCAGTCTGTTAACAGGTTTCTGGCCCGGCGTGAGCTTGCAGAGAGGATTCAGGCATTATCCGGCGATGTGACGGTGCGTGACCAGAGGCAGGAGAAGATCAGAAAGCAAAAGGCGAAAAAGAAAAAGAGAACAAAAAGTAAGTACGGCACAGACATTGAGTCCTCATGATAAGTAGAGAAGCCCTTCAGACCCTGGAATTTGACAAGATACTGGATATTCTCTCCGGTTTTTCCCATAGCGATGCCTCGGCAAAAGCCATTTTAGATATCTCTCCGTTGAATAACCAGAAGGAGATAGAAAGAAGATTCGGGCAAGTCAAAGAGATCCGGGAGCTTGCCCAGGCCGGTACCCCCCTCAGGCTCGCTCATTTTCAGGATATATCTCAGGCCCTGGAGCAGGTAAGGCTTGAGGGCGCTGTCCTTGAGGCCCGTGAACTGGTGGATTTTGTGCCGGTTCTGCGGATCGTTGCTGAAATATCTTCTCAAATTGAAGAAGCACGCCCTCTTCCCCTGCTTAGGGAACTGGCCGCTAATTTAACCGGATTCCCCGATATACTAGCGGCTATCGAAAGGTCCATTGACAGCGAAGGAAATATTCTGGATAGCGCCTCGCCTGCCCTATTCCATTTGAGAACCCAGATCAGGGCCCTGGAGGCCAAGATAACGAAGAGACTGGAGGCGGCGGTAAGGGACAAAAAGACAGCCCTCTTCCTGCAGGATGACTTCATTACCAAGAGGGCAGGCCGGTGGGTTATACCGGTGAGAATGGACTCCAAAGGCCAGGTGCCGGGCGTGGTGCATGATATCTCGAGATCAGGCGAGACAGCCTTTACAGAACCCTTAGAGATAATCGGCATCGCCAACGAACTGGAGAATCTCGTGGCCGAGGCCAAGGCGGAAGAGATTCGCATCCTGAGGACTATTTGCCAGATGATAAGGAAGGTGCTAGACGAGATCGCAGTACAATATAGGACTATTGTCTATCTGGATATCCTAAATAGTATCGCCCGGTTTGCTGACCATCTGCAGATGGATATCCCCGCGATAAATGACTCATCTGATATCAAACTCGTAAAGGCGAGACATCCGCTCCTTATGCTGGCACAGAAGGATGGTGTCATAGGTGAAGTAGTGCCTCTTGACCTCCGTCTGGGCGGTGACAATACAGCAATGGTTATAACCGGGCCTAATGCCGGGGGTAAGACCGTCGCTATCAAGACGGTGGGGCTGCTCCTTCTCATGGCTCTCTCGGGGATTCCGGTGCCTGCTGACTCTTCGTCCGCATTTCCTCTCGCCAGTAAACTCCTCCTGGATATAGGAGATGAACAATCTATAGAAAGCAACTTATCCACTTTTTCGGCGCATGTTTCTCACATTGCGGAGATACTTAAGGAGGCCGGTGCAAAGACGATCGTCCTCTTAGATGAGCTCGGTACCGGTACAGATCCGGCAGAAGGAGCGGCCATTTCCTGTGCTGTCATAAAGGACTTAAAAGGGAAAGGTTCGCTCATTTTTGCCACCACGCATCTTATGGACATAGTGGGTTTTGTGTATAAGACAGAGGGCATGATAAACGCCTCCATGGAGTTTGATCACGGCACGCTGAGTCCTATATACAGGTTGAAGGTGGGAGAGCCAGGCCAGTCCCATGCACTCGAGATAGCCAGGAAATATGGTCTCCCCGCGCACGTCCTGGAGTTCGCGAAAAATGTGCTGGGTAATGTGAACGTGGAATTCCACAAGCTTCTTACAGAGTTGAAGGAGAAAAGGGCCGCGCATGAAGAGGGACTTAATGAGCTACAGCGGCAACGGGCAGAGGTTAAAGAAGAAGAGAAGCTTTTAAATGAAAAACTGGCTGAGGTAGAGAGACTTAAGACAGAGACTATGGAAAAGGCTTATCAGGAGTCCCGGGATATTGTTTCCGAAGTAAAGAGGCAGGCGTATGCCGTCCTGGAAGAGGTAAAGAAGGACAAGAAACGCGCGGCCGTGAAGAGGGTCGTTAGGATACAGCAGGAGGTCGAAGATAAGCTGCGGGAATTCGATAAAGAACCTTCCTTATCAATCAGTGAGATAAAGGAAGGAGATACCGTATTTATCAGGTCCGTGGGCTATGATGCCACGGTGATGAGAGTCGATAGAAGTCATAGGCGGGTGCGGGTTAAGGCCGGAAAGATGGAATGGGAAGTGCCGGTTTCGGACATTGTCACTAAAAAAGGGAAGGTCCCGGAAGTGAGGGCTGCTTCTGATAAAAGGGCAGGAATACCAGAGACGGTTCCAGATGTGTTGAACTTGATTGGCTTGAGGGTTGACGAGGCATTATCAGAGCTTGAACCTTTCTTCAATCATGCTGCCCTGGCGGAACGCAAGGAGGTTACCATCATTCATGGACTGGGGACAGGTATACTGCGGAAAGCCGTGCGTGAATACCTCACCGGTCATCCCCTGGTGGAGCAATTCAGGGGCGGGGAGTTATCTGAAGGAGGGGATGGGGTGACGATAGCGACGCTGAGGTGATATTGGGATATTCTTCGGAAAGTGTTCACAAAGGGATGAGAATTAGAGGGACGCTATTCCTCCTCCGAGACCTCGCCACGTATAAGACGACGTAAAAAGTCTGCCTTTTTGGGGGACAGATCAAAGCGGATACAGGCTTCTTCCAGCAAGACGTGTAACGGGATGTCCTTCTTTTCCAGCCGGCATTCAGATACCCACTTCACTGCCTTGCGGATATCTTCTCCTTCAGGCATTATATCGCCAGCATCGGTCATTTTATGCACTCCATAGTAAGGCTATATAGCTAAATTATTTGTAATTACTTAGCCGCCGATCTACGCTGATCATCACTGATATTTTTTCTTTTATTATCATACCTAAAAAAAGCATTTAGCCACAGATTTACA
>JASEGX010000216.1 GCA_030017815.1 Thermodesulfobacteriota bacterium
CCATATCCAATCGGTCGAAATACATTGATGCCTCACCTTTTGAACGTTACCAATCTGTTACGGCCTGCAAAATATTTTTTGAATGGGTATTCATTTTATTCTGGAAATAATCAATGGTTTCTTGCTATAGTCCTAACGGGGATTTTCCTAACCTTCAATTTTTGAAGCGAAAAAATGATTTTTTCGAAAGGAGGAGTTTCATGAACATCTTAATTTTTGGTCCAAATGGAAGTGGCAAGGGAACGCAGGGGGCAATTGTTCAGAAGAAGTATAATATACCCCACATCGAATCGGGCGCTATATTCAGAAAGAATATAGGCGGGGGCACAGATCTGGGGAAAAAGGCCAAGGCATACATCGACCGGGGAGATCTGGTGCCGGATGACATCACCATTCCCATGATTCTCAACCGGCTTAAAGAGGATGATTGTAAAAAGGGGTGGCTTCTGGACGGCTTCCCGCGTAATGTTGTCCAGGCCGAGGCCCTGCACAAGGCGCTTAATGATGCGGGCATCAAGCTTGACTATGTCGTGGAGATTAGCCTGGACCGCAAGACAGCTGCGGAAAGGATTATGGGCAGAAGGCTCTGCGTCAATGACAACAACCATCCAAATCATGTCCATATTGATGCCATCAAGCCGGTAGAAAAGGATGGGAAATTGGTCTGCCGGGTCTGCGGTGGTGATCTGAAGACGCGAGCCGATGACCAGGATACGGTCGCTATTGATAAGAGGCATGATATTTATTACGATACCAACAAGGGCACCGTGGCGGCAGTCAATTATTTCAAGAAGGTACCGGGGCCAAAGGTAGTTGCCGTGGATGGCGCGCCGCCCATCAATGTAGTCTCGGAGAGCTTGATGCCCCAGTTGGCTTAATGCCCTCTATATTTGCAAAAAAAGAGGCGGGATGAATCTCCCGCCTCTTTCATAAATTCTCAGGCCGCCATGTCCCTTACGGTTCGAAGATGCGCCGGGGCGTGTCATAGATGCGCCGAGGTGCGCAATAGCTCATTTTTCCCACCTTATCACTTCACCGGATAAGATACGCCGGATCTGTCCGGACTGATCCCGAAGGAGCAACGCGCCCCCCACATCCACATCGACAACGGTCCCTTCCAGTTCTTTTTCTCCGGAGAGTATCTTGACGTGGGCGCCGATGATAACGCATCTCTTACGCCAGGCGTCCAGGATGGGCTGAAATACCCCCTTTTTGAATATCTCATACCACCCCCCCAGATGCGTAAGTATGGCCTGCATAAGATTGGCGCGCGAGATATTTTGCCCGCCGACCATGGTCAGGGAGGTGGCGATTTCTTGCAGTTCAGGGAGGAACTCTTCGCGGCGCGTGTGAACATTTATGCCAATCCCAAGGATAACATAAGGTGAGGTGATATCGCCGTAAAGCTCTGTCAGTATGCCGGCCACTTTTTTACCTTCCAATAGGAGGTCGTTCGGCCACTTGATAAGCGGGTGAAGACCCGTGGTTTCTTCTATAGATTCGGCAACGGCTA
Source organism: Thermodesulfobacteriota bacterium (assembly GCA_030017815.1). Taxonomy (GTDB): domain Bacteria; phylum Desulfobacterota; class QYQD01; order QYQD01; family QYQD01; genus QYQD01. Next base: position 1,514 of record JASEGX010000216.1, read on the forward strand.
TTCCCGCCAGTAGCGTAATTTTGGGGAGGTCGTATGGATCGAGCTGGGGCCGGAGGACGATGGAAAAATAGAGGCCGGTACCAGGTGGTGAATACCACGTCCGGTCCAGACGCCCCCGTCCCTTGGTCTGGCTTTCGGCAATAACTATAGTCCCTTCCGGCGCGCTTTTTTCTGCCAGGTCTCTCGCTACATTGTTTGTGGAACCGGTGGTTGGTAGGTAGTGTATCTCGCCTTGGCCGAAACAGGCGCTTCTAAGCCTGTTCTTTAGGGAGGTAATATCTATAGGGTCAAGATTTGCCGGGCGCATGGTTATTGATAATTACTTTGCCTCTGGTCTCACGTAGTGCCCGCTCTTCCCGCCCTCCTTTTCCTGGAGGCAGATGTCCGTGATGGTTATCCCTCTATCCTTTGACTTGCACATATCATATATAGTTAGGGCAGCCACCGAGACGGCGGTCAGGGCCTCCATCTCCACACCCGTCTTGCCCTGGCTGTTGACTGCGGCCTCGATTAACACCTTATTATTTGTTTCATCCAGGGAAAAGGTAATATTTACACTGCTGATGAATAACGGATGACAGAGAGGGATGAGTTCGCTGGTCTTTTTGGCGGCCATGATGCCGGCCACACGGGCTATTCCCAGGACATCCCCTTTATCAGCCTGCCCTTCCTTAATTAGTTGCAGGGTTTCGGCGTTCACCAATACCGAACCGCTGGCCCGGGCGCGACGATAGGTGGTTTCTTTATGGCTGACCTCCACCATAACCGCCTTCCCATGGGCATCAAAATGGCTTAGAGGTTGCATGGCCTGTAAGTCCTTACCTTAGAGCCTCTTGCAAAATTGTCTGTCATCCCCGAATGATTCTATCGGGGATATGGTTTTTACTTGAATAAAACCAGATTCCCGCTCAAAAGCGTTGCGGGAATGACAAAAAATGGGGTTTTTCAAGATGCTCCTTACTTACGGAATATTTTTTTGAAAAACCCGGCGTGTTTTTCTGCTTCGATTTCGGCAAATTCGCGTAACATTTCTTTCTGACGGGCGGTAAGGGATACCGGTGTGTTGACAATCACCTCTATTATCTGATCCCCTTTCCCGTGTCCTTGCAAAAAAGGTATGCCTTCGCCCTTTAAGACGATGGCTTCGCCTGATTGTATGCCTTCAGGGATAGTAACTTTTTTAGTTCCTTTCAGGGTAGAAACTTCGATCTTGTCGCCCAGGGCGGCCTGAGTGAAGGAAATAGGTATATGACAATAAACATCATAGCCTTTCCGTTCAAAAAAATCATGCGGCTCAACATGTAAAACTACGTAAAGATCACCTGGTGAACCGCCTCTTTCTCCACTTTCCCCCTCTCCCCGCAATCGAAGCCTTGACCCGGTGTCCACACCAGGGGGTATCTTAATGGCCACTTTCTTTTTGACTCGTGTCTGCCCGCTACCGGCGCAATTTACACAGGGGTTACTGATGATGGTCCCTACGCCGCGGCAGTGCGGACAGGTGGTGCTGATACGGAAAAATCCCTCTGCCCGTATGATCTGCCCTCTTCCGCGGCAAGTTGGACAGGTGCCGGGATGAGAGTCCTCTTTACACCCACTGCCGCCGCAGGCCGAACAGGTTTCCAGTCTGCTTATTTCTACCTCTGTTTCCTTACCGAACACAGCATCGGTAAATGAAATGTTCAGATCATAGCGCAGGTCAGCCCCCGGTCTGGGAGCGGTTCGACCTTGCCTCGTAGTCCCAAAGCCGAAGAATTCTTCAAATATATCACTGAAATTGGCAAATATATCATCAAATCCGCTAAACCCCCTAAACCCAGCGCCCTGTAGCCCTTCATGTCCATAATGATTGTAAATTTCTCTTTTCTGGGGATCCGTAAGGACTTCGTAGGCCTCAGCCGCTTCTTTGAAACGCTCTTCTGCTTCCTTATCTCCAGGGTTTCGGTCTGGATGATACTCCATTGCCAGCCGCCGATAGCTTTTTTTGATCTCCCCCGCAGAAGCGTCCCGATGGACATTAAGGACTTCGTAATAATCGCGCTTGACCATAAGGTTATGATCAAG
>JASEGX010000022.1:0-12221 GCA_030017815.1 Thermodesulfobacteriota bacterium
CTTTCAATTTCTCTTATTTTGTCCTTTGTAGCTAATCCGTTCATGTTAAGTCTCCATCTTTGTGCAAATAGGACATAAGCCCGGTATAGGTCAGTGTGTTCAAAATATCTTCTCTTGTCAGCCAGCCGCGGCGGGCCACCGACACGCCGAGAGACATAAAATCCATCTGCTCCATGATATGCGCATCCGTGCCGATGGCCAGCTTGCAGCCCTTTTCTTTAGCCGCCCTGGCCTGGATATCGTTTAAATCCAGCCGCTTGAAGTAGGCGTTGATTTCCAGCGCCGTGCCTGTTTCCGCGGCCACCCTGATAATCTTTTCGATATCCACGGCATAGGGTTCCCTTTCGCCTATGAGGCGGCCGGTAGGATGGGCGATAATATCCACATGCGGATTGCGCATGGCTGAAGTTATCCGGTGGGTCAGGGTCTTCGCATCCTGTTTAAAACCGGTATGAATGGCTGCTACAACTATGTCTAACCGGCGCAAGATTTCATCTGGATAATCCAGGTTGCCGCTGCTGTCAATATCTACTTCCGTGCCGCAGAGGAGCTTTACCGGGCCCCCTTTTTGGTTGAAGGCGCGAATCTCGTCCATCTTCTTCTGTAAGTCGGAAACAGACACCCCGCCGGCCACCTTAAGCGAGGCGGAATGATCGCAAATGGCCACCCAGAAAAGACCCAGGGAAGAGGCTTTTCGGGCTATCTCGACCAGAGAAGCGCTCCCGTCACTGTATTTAGAGTGGACGTGCAGATCCCCTTGAATATCCTTCATCTCTACCAGAAGCGGCAGCTCCCCGGCCTGAGCCGCTTCTATCTCGCCCCGGTCTTCTCTCAATTCGGGAGGAATATAGGGCAGCCCCACGGCCCGGAAGACCTCCTCCTCCGTCCGGCCTCCCAGCCATTTTTCGCCTTTGAATATGCCATATTCGTTGATTTTTAGCCCTTGACGCACGGCGAGATCCCGAATACGGATATTGTGCGCCTTGGAACCCGTAAAGTAACAAAGGGCAGCGCCCAGACTCTTTGGCTCCACCACCCGGAGATCGACCTGGATACCTTCTCTGGTGCGGATGCTGGCCTTTGTTTCACCGCTGGCCGTGATCTCGCTCACTAAGGGCAGCTCTGTAAAGACCTCCATGACCCTTACCGGCTCATCCGAGGCCACCAACAGGTCGATATCCTTGGCCGTTTCCCTTCTGCGCCGGATACTTCCGGCCAGGTGCACCGGGCAACCGGGACATTTCTTGCGCAACATGGCGACGATCTCTTCAGCCACTGGAAGCACCATGCCGACAGGAAGACGCTCCCGGCCTTTTTTGAGGATAGCGATGCCTTTAAGGATGTTCTCTTCGGTCCTGGCCTTGATGCCGGGCAGGCCCTGGACTTTGTGCTCAAGCGCCAGTTTCTCTACTTCCTCTATTGAGGAGACGCCAAAATGGTCAAAGAGGAGTTTAGCCGTCCGCGGCCCCACGCCGGGGATGGCCAGGAGAGTGACGATGCCGGACGGAACTTCCTTTTTTAAATCCTCGTAGTCTTTAAAAGTACCGGTAGTTATAATCTCCTGGATTTTTCCGGCCAAGTCCTTGCCGATACCCGGAATGGCCTCCAGGCCGCTCCGGGCCGCAACAACCGAGATGTCCTCGGTGAGATTCTCTATATTCTGCGCGGCCTTGCGGTAGGCGCGAATGCGGAAGGGATTCGCACCTTGTATCTCCAGGATATCGGCTATGCCATCAAATACCGCGGCGATTTCCTGATTCTTCATGGTCGTTGTTTATGCAAAGGATTAACGGCTTATGCTCCTGAATAGTCTCCATAATATGGTCCTGGTTCAATTTGTGCCTGCAAAGCTGAAGGGATTTTGAGCATCCGGAGTTATCCAGAAGCGTGATAACATCACAAATAGCACGATACACAAAAAAGAAGTAAGCGTTTAGAAAAAGCTTGTCAAGGATATTTTAAATAGAATATAAATATGTTGGGCTAAGCGAGGAAGCGAGAAAGCTAAATACTGAGATCTGAATGGCTGAGAGCTTCTTGCCGTGTGGAGACCCCAGAGGGGTTCCTTCCAACTCGCGGAGATATACAGAAACCGTAGAATAACTTGTGCTATAGATTAGCAAACGATGAGATTTTTGATAACCCTGTGAGTTGTTCAAGGAACTCCCCTACCTCTTCCTGCCTTTTTAAATAATAATCCGCCTCCGGGTTTCCTCCAACGCAGATGGACACGCCTCGTCCCTTTATGGCTTTGAAGGCATCCTCATCCGTGGTGTCATCACCCACGTAGATCGGCATTTTTCTTTTACCAAACTTTTCCATTATCCATGAGACCGCCTTTCCCTTGTTCCAGGCTTTTAGCGGTCTGATCTCGAAGACCTTTTTGCCCGCGGTGATTCTGAAGGTATCTTCATATCCCCTTACTGTCTCCCGGAAGGCATCAAAAAACGCCCCCATATCTTTGGGACTGACCTTCCTGAAGTGGATACTTGCCGTAATGCCTTTATCTTCAACCATGACGCCCTGGATCGGCATCAAATCTTCCCTCAATCTGCGTAACAGCTCTTCCAGCCTGTCTCTGTCACCTGCCGAGTGACGGCGGACTACCTGCCTCCTGCCGTTCCAGATCTCAGCGCCATGATTTCCCGCGTAGATAATATCTTCTATCCCAACCCTTTCCTTTATATCCTCAAGAGCCCTTCCACTTATTATAGCTATCGGCATGTGTTTCTTTAATCTGAGCAGAATATCGCGAATCTCACCCGGGATGAACGCCTTATCCGGCGATTCAACAATAGGACTCAGCGTACCATCATAGTCGAGAAACAAAAATGTATTCTTTACCGGTATCCTGTCGAGATTATCAAACAGATAGCGGCCTGTCGCGGATTTCATCCAACAGATATTGACAATCTCATGAAGAATATCGGCGATCCATTTATAAATATCATTTGCCCTTACCTGCTGCCTGAGAACGGCCATACGACTGGCCTTTTCGGTGTGCGGCATCTTCAATGCCTTGTATATCAAATCAGAAAAGCCCTCCACATCGTATGGATTTACCAGCAGGGCCCCTTCCAGCTCCTCGGCAGCGCCGGCCAACTCACTCAAAATTAACACACCATGTCCATCAGCCTGGGAGGCTACATATTCCTTGGCCACCAAGTTCATGCCGTCGTAAACAGAGCTTATTATGCCTATGTCCGCCATCCGGTAATAGGCCACAAGTTCCTGGTGCTCCACCTTCTTGTCGATGTAAACTACAGGCTTCCAATCAGTTGTAGCATGCTTCCCGTTTATCCTGGCAATAAGCTCCCCAACGGCCTTCTGGTAACTCAGGTATGGCTCCTTCGTCCGCGTCGGGACGGCGATCTGGATAAAGGTAACCCTTCCTCTGTACCTTGCGTATCGTTCGAAGAACAGGTCGATAGCCTGAAGCCTCTTGATGAGGGCCTTGGTATATTCCAGCCGGTCCACGCCGATACCGATATAACCTTGATCAAGCCTATGTTTTTGTTTTATTCTTTTGATGGCGTTGACAGCCCGCCGGGAAGTGGCCATGGCATGGAACTTCTGATAATCAATGCTTATGGGAAAGGCCTTTAGCCTTGTGGCATGTCCTTTATAGGTGACCACTGCATTCTGGTAATCCAGATCGGCATCCAGGCATTCCTTCACGCAGTCCATAAAGCTCTTCGCAAAAAGGGGTATCTGGAAGCCGAGAAGGTCGTTGCCCAAAAGACCTTCCAGTATCTCCTTTGCCTGCGGACAAACTCGGAAGACGCCCCAGTCAGGCCAGGGTATATGCCAGAAATGTGCGATGGTCAGGTCAGACTTACAATCCCTTAGGAAACCGGGCAGAAGGCAGAGGTGGTAGTCGTGTATCCAGACGATGGAATCATCGCTGCTTTCCTCAAGAACGGCCTTAGCAAAGATCCGGTTAGCCTTTTTATAATCTTCCCAGAATCTTTTCCTGAAATAGACTCTATCTAAGGTTATATGGCAGAGGGGCCATAGTACCTGATTGGCATACCCATGATAATAATTTTCGGCTATGCCTGGACTTAGCCAGACCCGCTTTAAGGTATAGGAAGGGTTTCCGGGCGGGACGGGGATGCAACTCTTATTATCCACAACATCTTTATCCCTGCTTCCGCTTCCCCAGGCCACCCATATTCCCCCGGCGGCCCTTAAGACGTCGTCCAGGGCGGAGGTAAGGCCACCGGCCGGCCTGTCCACTTTAATCTGTGTCCCTACCTTCTTATGAATATAAGGCTCCCGGTTGGAAACGACCACCAGGTTCTTGCCGGAAAAATTCTCTTCCAAAAACAATCGCAGCATGTCTGAATTCACAATTACCCCGTACTGATTACTCTTCCGAAAGCACGTCTTTTTTCTTTATCTGATCCTTGTCTTCCCGCAGATAAACCGTCCGGTGCGGAAATGGAATCTCGATTCCCTCTTCTTTAAACCGCTTGAATATCCTCTTTCTTAGTTCATGCTGGGCGAGATACTGGTCAACAAACTCTTGCACCTGACATATCAGGGTAAAATCGAGAGAGCTGTCACCAAATCCAGGGATGAATCTGACAAAAGGCTCCGGGTCGGCCAGCAGGCCCGGAACGTCAACCGCAGCCTTTTTTGCCTCTTCGACAAGGACGCTTTCCACCTTTTCGGGATCGGAGCTATAGCTTACGGAGACCGGAACCAGTAAAGACATCCTTTTCTCCGGTAAGTAATAGTTAGTTATTATGCTCTGGGACAATTTGTTATTTGGGATTACCACTATATTGTTCGGCAACATCCTTACCCGGGTGGTCCTCCAGGTAATGTCCTCAACATAGCCCTCCTGGCCGTTCTCAAGCCTTACGAAGTCTCCGATCCTTATGGATTTCTCCAGGAGTATATGCACGCCGGCAAAGAGGTTGGAGAGGGTGTCCTGCAAGGCCAGGGCCACGGCAAGACCACCCACACCGAGGGCGGTAAGGAGGGGTGCTATTGATATGCCCAGGGTGCTAAGTATTATCAGAAATCCTACGACCAATATAGTGCCCTTTAAGATACCATAGGCGAGACCAGTGGTAGGTATGGGAATAGCCGACTTCTGGATGTAATTTCTAAACGCCCGGCCGGCCAGGTTTGCAGAGGCTATAGTGATGGAGAGGATTATAATAACATGGATGACTGTATTTATATAAGATACATATTTGACCGGAAGCTCGGATATACCTATACCAATGTACAGCCCGATGGCTATGCACCAGTAAACGGAAGGGGTTCTGAGCGAGTCTATTATGAGGTCATCAATTTTTGTATGACTCCTTTCCGCCCAGCGGCGGAGAACTCTAAAGACCATAATCCTTACAAAAAAAAGTCCTGTTACAGAAAAAAGGCTTACTAAAATCGGGATGGTCATATCTTTAATTGTCAAAGTCGCACCTCCGGGACACAGTTACGTAAATTCTGATATCTTAAAAGGACGTCTTAGTGAACCTGATTATAAGGTAACACAGGACTAACCAAAGATACAAGCCCTACCCGGTTACTATTGCACCGTCTTTCTCTACACGATAAATTCTTTTGAGCCCCCTGCAGCGAACCTTTTCCTTTTCATGCTGTAACTATTGACATTTGCAGCCTGAATTTCTATAACCAGTATGGGACAAATTGAAATACGCATTGGATAACATTAAAGACTAAACTTGAAAATCGATAAAGCGCAATTCTTTGCCCTGGGCAAATGGTTTTTAAATTATGTCCTGATAGGTGTTATCGCCGGTTGCGGTGCTATTATATTTTATTTCTTATGCCAGGTTGGACTACATTATTTTCTGGATTTCTTAGCTGGTTACCGCCCGCCCCATCCCGCCGGTGAAGCCCCTTTATTCAGGGAATTCACAACTCCTTTCCGGCGGTGGGCGCTGTTACTGGTACCGGCCCTGGGTGGGCTTGTCAGTGGCTGGCTGGTTTATACTTTTGCCCCGGAGGCAGAGGGCCACGGCACCGATGCCGCTATTGAAGCGTATCACAAAAAGCGCGGGTTCATAAGAGCTAGGGTCCCTATTATTAAGACCCTGGCCTCTTTTATGACATTAGGTACGGGAGGCTCAGGAGGGCGGGAAGGCCCCATTGCTCAGATTGGAGCCGGCTTTGGCTCATTTTTAGCTACTCGTTTGAAGCTATCGGATCGGGAACGAAGGATCATGCTGGCCGCAGGTATGGCGGCTGGAGTAGGAAGCATATTCCGGGCACCGCTGGCTGGCGCATTGTTTGCGGCTGAGGTTTTATACAAAGAAGCTGAGTTTGAATCTGAAGTCCTTATCCCGGCTGGCATTTCTTCCGTAGTGGCCTATTGTGTCTTCTGCCTGGTTTTTGGCTGGGGGTCGCTTTTTAGCGCCCACGATTTTGTTTTTAATGATCCGCGCCAGCTCTTTCCATATTCGGTTCTTGCCCTAATACTTGCAGGGGCCGCTTTTCTTTATGTCAAAATTTTCTACGGCATTCATGCTATCTTCAAAAGAATAAAACTCCCTAATTATATCAAACCGGCTATTGGCGGCTTTCTTACCGGGTGCATCGGATTCTTTTTACCCCAGACACTTGCTTTCGGGTATGGCTTTATACAGATGACTCTAAACAATCTGGTGACTATCCCCGTTTTAGTTGCGGTGGGACTGGGCAAGATATTGACCACTTCTCTCTCTATAGGTTCCGGTGGAAGTGGAGGGGTCTTTGGTCCGGCCATGGTTATAGGCGCTTCTTTAGGCGCAGCAGTGGGGCAGGTTTTTCATTACTTGATGCCTGATATAGTGCAGCAACCAGCGGCGTTTGCCATTGTGGGTATGGCTGGTTTCTTTTCCGCGGCCTCCAAGGCCCCCTTCTCTACTATCATCATGGTAAGTGAAATGACCGGTTCCTATCATCTCCTGCTCCCAGCTCTGTTAGTGTGCACCCTGGCTTTTATCTTTTCGCGGAAATGGACCATTTATCAAAAGCAGGTTTCTTCGCGCATTGATTCCCCCGCCCACGCTGGAGACTTCCTAACGGATCTTTTGGAAGGACTAACAGTCCGCAGTCTGGAAAACAAAATAAGGGAAATCGTTACCGTCCGGGAGAATGTGAAGTTCAAAGATTTTTTATATACCTTCTCTCATGCTGAGCAACACTACTTTCCGGTAGTAAACAGTCAAAATAAGTTAACCGGCATTTTTTCCATTAATGATATCCGGCATCATCTCTTCGAACATGATCTCGATGACCTGGTCATCATGAAAGACATCGCCTGGTCAGAGATTATAACTACGCACTTTTCAGAAGATCTAAACACTGTTCTCAGAAAATTCACGGTGAAAAATATCGATATGTTGCCCATCGTAAAGGAAGACAACCCCCAGGAGCTAATCGGCATGCTATCCCGCCGGGACGTGATCGAATTGTATAATCAAAAGGTCTCTGACCTAAAAAGTCTGAAGGGGTCTTGAAAAGACACTATCAGCTCACAGCTCCAAAACGTTCTTTCCCTTGTTCTCTAACGCATACCAGACCGAAAGATAGTCTCTTATCTGCCTGGTTATAAGGAAATTAATCCGCACATATTCCTTCCCTTTTTCACCCATCCGCCGGGCCATATCCGGATTATTCAAAAACTGCCTTATCCTGAAGGCAGCCCCTTCTACAGAATGTACAAGGAAGCCCGTAACGCCATGAACTATTTGCAGGGGGATACCGCCCACAGCCCCCCCTATGACCGGCTTTCCTTTCCACATAGCCTCAGAAACGGTAAGGCCAAACCCTTCCCGCGTGGACTTTTGCAGAATGACATCCGCCATCCTCTGAAGGGCGTTTATGTCCCTGTCGCTAAATGTTGGTAATAGAAGAATAAATATGTCAGGATCACTGGCCGCACACGCCCTTACCTCTTTTAAAACCTCCTCTCCCTCCGGATCGTCGGTCGCCGGGCTCCCGGCCAGGATAAGAATACAATCATTATATTTCTTAACAATCTTATAAGCCTTTATTATTCCTGTCGGATCCTTAAACCGGTCAAAGCGTGAAACTTGCAAAATTATTGGCCTATCTCTTGGTATCTGAAGTCTTTCCGAAACCTCGCTTATCTCCTGGTCGCTAAGCTCACGGTTCTTTTCGCTCAATGGGTCTATTGACGGAGCAATGATAAATTCGTCTATCGGTATAGACCGTGCAAATCTGGCCACAGAAAAAATTGCGGCGTCATATTTTTCCCAATAACGCCTGAGATAATCGCTCACTTTTTTCAAAGGGTTTGAGGCATCGATGTGACATCTCCATATCCATTTGCCGGTTTTCCTGAATTCGATAAGGGGCGCCGGCTGGGGATCGTGAATTAATACCGCGTCAGCCTCAAGGTTGATCTTCTCTGCGTTTCTTTTGTTTACTTCGTAGTGATGCCCCCACATTTCCTTGCTTATATGGTCAAGATTCCCCTGAAGCGTGTTGTGGATCTTTTTTGTTATATTAAAAAACTCATCGTCTCCCTCAATGACTTCCCATCTTGCACTTATACCAATTTCCTGAAGCAGGGGTATCATTCTCTGGAGTATCTCAGCTACCCCGCCACCGGCGCGGGTAGAATTTATGTGGAGAAAAGCCTTATTCCTTAATTTCTCGCCAAGCTTTTGCAGAAGCTGCAAATCGCCTTTAGGAGTAATACCTGCGTAGTCTGAAATCATCCCTTATACAACCTCCATATCACGCCTGGCCTCCTTCTCAACCACTTCGGTTATATGCTTCCTGATCTCCTCTATACTATGCATAAAAGGATCTATGGCCCTTACCTTTTCTGCCAGATCTTTCTTATCCAGAGAGGTGTCTATCCACGCAGAAAAATCATCTATGCCGCCGCCCAGACGCATCCTTGCCTCGTAGAAATGATAATATATCGAACCGGCATCCACATATTTTATGGCCATTAAAAATTCGGCAAGGTTCTTTGCTCTTACCCCGACGGGGAATATAAGGGTTATGGTCTCATTAAAATGGAATTCATCTCCGGACATGGCCTCCCTTGGCTCAGGAAAATCTTCTAAATAGCGGTCGATTACCGCCAGCAGCACGCCGCGCAAATCCTCTATGGTCTTAAATTCGTATGGGTCTAGAACCGATAGATGCTCGGCAAGCGCCTCTTCTTCCAGACTTTCTCCGGCCCATTGGGCAAAATCGTTGGTATATTGATAGATATGACCCTTCAAGAAATATTGGTAGGTGTGATGAAATATGGCTTCGTCACTAACACGAACAATTATCTCTCTGAGTTCTCGGAGATTTTTTGCCTTCTCTCCCGTGGATCTTAATATGCTCGCGCACTGTCTGAGCTCAAAGGGCGCTATAGGTTTCTCCATCTCTACCGCCAGTGCCCGTTTCCGGGTGTATTTCGTTTATCTGATTGATTTATCGGCAACATCCTGTTAACTATAAACTATCACATCTTGCTAAGATAGGCAAATTTATGGATAACCTTTGCTCCGCAGCCCGGAAGGTCTTCCGGGCCGCCCTTAAGGCCGTTGATCCGTATAAGGCCGTATATGACTCCCTTGCCATCAAAGGTACCGTGCTCTCCCTGGGCGGTAAGAGACGGGAAAAACGCCCGTATGATCTGACACGGTATAAAAGAATCCTTGTCCTTGGGGCCGGGAAAGCGACGGTACCCATGGCCACCGCCTGCGAACAAATATTAAAAAAGAGGATAGACAAGGGGCTGGTCATTACCAAATATGGCCACTCGGGGCCTCTTGGATATATAATGGTTATAGAAGCCGGCCACCCCCTGCCGAATACGGCCGGACTTTGTGGAGCTCAAAAGATCGTAACCCTGCTTAAAGAAACCCGGGCCGATGACTTGGTAATATTTCTTACCTCAGGCGGGTGCTCCGCTCTGCTGCCCTTGCCCGTACCCCCCATCACCTTATCTGAAAAAAAGAAACTGACCGATCTCCTTCTCAGGTCGGGGGCGACTATTCACGAGATAAACACCGTGCGCAAACACATCTCCATGACCAAGGGAGGAAACCTGGCCCGGTTGGCCTACCCTTCCACGGTGATCAATCTGATCCTCTCCGACGTCGTGGGAGATGACCTGGATGTTATAGGCTCAGGACCTTTTGTCCCTGACTCTTCCACCTTCCGGGAGGCCTGGGATGTACTGGAAAAATATAATCTTAAGTCCAGGTTGCCCAAAAGTATTATCAAACATCTCCGGGCTGGGCTGGAAAGGAAGGTACAAGAGACTCCAAAACCCGGTCAACCATACTTCCGCAAGGTTAAAAACCGTATCATTGGAAGTAATTTGGTAGCCTTGAAGGCCGCGGAGACAAAAGCAAGGGATCTGGGGTTTGAAACGTTAATTCTATCATCCCAAATGCAGGGCGAGGCAAGGGCATTGGCTAAAAATTACGCGGCCATAGCTAAGGAAAGTGTCAAATCTGGACATCCTTTTTCCCCACCGGTCTGTCTTCTGGCTGGAGGAGAACCAACCGTAACAGTTAAGGGTAATGGCCTGGGTGGGAGGAATACTGAACTCGCCCTGGCATTAGCTATTGAAATTCAGGGCCTGGACAGGACGACTTTCCTCAGTGGTGGGACAGACGGGACAGATGGCCCTACAGATGCCGCCGGGGCCATAGTAAACGGCAGTACCTATAGAAAGGCCATTAAAAAGGGCTTGAAGCCTGAAAACTATCTTGCACACAACGATTCCTATACTTTTTTTAAAGAGACAGGGGGGCTACTTATAACCGGCCCCACAAGAACCAATGTTATGGACATCCATATTATGCTGATAGGATAGCTAAGCCCTTTCACTCAGTTTTTCATATACCTTTCTTTTCTTATCCCACATCTTAAGCAGATAGCCCTTCTGTTCTTCGAAAGCCTCGGCATTTTTCTCTACAATCTCTTCAGCCTTGGAAGAATCCATATCCCACGTTTCTCGAACAAAGGAGGCTACCCTTGCATAATAGAGCGGCGTCATTAGATCTACCAACTTGTTCCGGTTCATCGGCCAATAGTGGAAAGTGGCGGCCAATTCGTACAGAATCCGGACCCAGGTCTCTACCGGTAAAGAGAAGTCCTTCGCGCTCATCCTGGTGGCCTTTTTAAGGTCGCTGTAACTATCAGAATCCAGTATATCTTTCCAGAAAGATCCAAATTGTTTAAAGCCAACCTGAAAATTATAAATGAGCCCGTCTAAATCGACCTTGATCGGTTCAGGTTCCGAACATTTCTCAGCGCCGAAGGTCTCCACCGGCGTACTTTTCTTTATCTTTTTCCAATAAGATTCATTCTGTTCCATGAGATAAAAGATAGTCCACACCACTTGGCGGAACATCGGTCCCAGGTGTGCGGCCGGGTCCTTGGCGTCGTGCACCTTGACCCCCAGGTTAGCCTGACAAATCTTAAATCCTTGCACAGCGGCCTGAGTGGTCATCCAGATATCTATACCAAAACGAGCAATTTCCGTATCCCATACTGGTTGATCAATATAGTAAGAAGCTACTTCCTGGGAAAAAGCAAAATCACCCCCTATGGGTTGGCGAATGCGTTTCCCATACAGGGCACGGGTCAAGTTATAAACTATATTATTCGTTATCGTGCCGTCGTACTTATAACGACAATAAACAGGCGTAACATAGTGATAACCTTTTTCCAGAACCGGAGAGAGCAGGTGATGAACCCAGTCCGATGTGATACTCCTGATGTCTGAATCTACCACGATACAGGCCTTGACATTCAACTTCACCGCAGCCTCAAAAATAGATCTAAAGGCGGTACCCTTACCGCTCGGTCCCCGGTAAATGGACAGGAGCTTTTCCTGCCAGGGCTTAAGCTGAAATTCTTTCACGACCTCCCGGCTATCGTCTGTAGAGCCTCCGTCAGCTATCATAATTACGTTCTTGTGTTCCTTGTAATACTTGTCCAGGCCGTGGGAAACCATTTGGATCACATGGGCTATAGTCCGTTCGTTGTTATAGGCGGGAATACCCACCAGAACATCGGCCCGGCCGATCTCCTCCAGTCTTTTCAAGGTATATGGTCTTAATGCGGTATAATACACCCTGGCCTCCGTTTATTATACTGGGATGCGGGCTGGTTTAGTGGAGTAGAAATATCTGATATTGTAATTAATGGCGCGGTGGAAATCAAAAGGCAAAAACAAAATGGAGCGGGAAACGGGATTCGAACCCGCG
>JASEGX010000022.1:12231-17491 GCA_030017815.1 Thermodesulfobacteriota bacterium
ACCCGCGACTTCAACCTTGGCAAGGTTGCACTCTACCACTGAGTTATTCCCGCTCACTCAGAGGTTTTTATACCGCAAACCTCCTGCTTTGTCAACATCGTAACGAATCATTGACACAAACGGTAACAGGTGTTAAAAATGTTGTCCGTTGGAGGGATGGCCGAGAGGCTTAAGGCGGCGGTCTTGAAAACCGCTTTCGCTCACGCGAACGTGGGTTCGAATCCTACTCCCTCCGCCAAAAGACATTGGGACGCAGACACACACAGATTAACTGGATCTAAAGACTTACAACAAACCTTGTTCCTATTTCTTGGCGTATTGGAATGATTTCAGCCCAAGAAAACTATTTTTGAGGGCTTTTTCTGCGTATATCTGCGAAAATTCGCGTCCTATAAAATTGGCCTTTGCTGCGGAGAGATGACCGAGTAGGCCGAAGGTGCTCGCCTGCTAAGCGAGTGTAGGGGGAAACCTCTACCGAGGGTTCGAATCCCTCTCTCTCCGCCATTTCTTCACTCACTTTACTGAAAAAAGGACACCTCCCACTCCTCTTTCAAATCTCTGGACATTAATTCCTTAACTGCCCCAAGTGGGTCTTTATCCTCGTAGAGTACTTTATACACCTGTTCAGTTATCGGCATTTCCACTTGGCATTTTCGGGCCAGAAAATAGGCTGATCGGGTGGTTTTTACCCCTTCCGCCACCATTTTCATCCCGTCCAGGATTTCTTTCAGTTTCATGCCCTGCCCGAGCTTGAGACCCACCGTCCGATTTCGGCTCAAATCTCCGGTACAGGTCAAGACCAGATCACCCATGCCGGCTAATCCGGCAAAGGTAAGCGGTTTTGCCCCGAGTTTTAGCCCTAAGCGGCTTATCTCGGCCAACCCCCGCGTTATAAGGGCTGCCCGGGTATTTGTCCCAAAACTGAGTCCGTCACAGATACCGGCCGCAATAGCAATAACATTCTTAAGGGCGCCTCCTAATTCTACGCCCTTGATATCAGAGGAACGATAGACACGAAAATATGGAGTAGCAAAAAGTCCCTGCACCTGTTTAGCTACGTCTTCGCTTGCCGCGGCTGCGGTCACTGCCGTAGGAACCTTTTGGCTTACCTCTCGGGCAAAACTGGGACCGGAAAGGACGGCCAATCTGCTATGTTGGCCTTTTGGCAACAATTCCCCCAGTACTTCCGTCATGGTAAGAAGCGTTTCGTTCTCTATGCCTTTGCTGACCGTAACCACGATACTGGCAGGAGAAAGGAAAGGGATTAGCCGGTTTGCTACGGCTCGCAAGACATGCGAGGGAACCGCCATCACTATAAACTCTTTGGACTCGACGGCCTCTTTCAGGGAAGATGTAATTCCAAGCCCGGCGTCCAGCTTTATGCCCGGCAGATAAGTCTTGTTTTCCCTGGTCTCCGCCATATCTCTGGCCAGAGCTTCTTCATAGACCCACAACGTCGCCTCATTACTCCCTTTTTCAGCAAGAAGGTTGGCCAGGGTTGTACCCCAGCTCCCCCCTCCTATAACACCTATAGAAGCTCTGCGCCTAGACATCTTGCTCTTCCTCTCTCTCTGCCAGTCGAGCGATGCTCACGACCTTTTCCGCTGGCTCCAACTGGAAGAGCTTGACGCCCTGCGTGTTGCGTCTATGTGTGGGAACGCCGCTTACCTTAATCCGAATAATCTTTCCGCTACTAGCCAGAAGCAGCACTTCTTCGTCTTTAATAACCTGTAACGCCCCCACTACCGGCCCGTTCCGCTCGCTTGTCTTGATTGTAATAACCCCTTTCCCTCCGCGGCCTTGTGGGCGGTAATCTTCCAGGTTGGTCCTCTTTCCATACCCGTTTTCCGTAACAGTAAGAACGGTTGCGTCTTCCCCCACAACCTCCATGCCGACCACCTCATTATCTTCTCCTAAAGAGATACCCTTCACACCCATCGCCACACGTCCAACCCCCCGGAGGTCCTCCTCATTAAAGCGAATAGATAGCCCATGCCGGGTTACCAAAAAGATATCCTTCTTCCCATCTGTAAGCGCGACGCTTACCAGTTCATCTCCTTCGCGTATATTTACCGCATTAATACCCCCGGCACGGGGATGAGAATAGGCCATCAAGTCCGTCTTTTTCACCAGCCCTTTCTTCGTGGACATAACTAAATACCGGTCTGGTTCAAAAGTACGCACGGGTAATATGGTCTTTATCGTCTCTTCCGCCTGCAAATTCAGCAGATTCACTATGGCTTTCCCTCTGGCCAGCCGCCCCGCTTGAGGAATCTGATAGACCTTAAGCCAGTGGAGCCGGCCAAGGTTTGTGAAGAAAAGAAAGTAATCGTGTGTGGATGCAATGTAAAAATTCTCCACAAAATCTTCTTCCCGCGTTTCCGCCCCGGTTATACCTTTCCCACCCCGGCGCTGGCTCCGGTAGAGGCTGACCGGGTTACGTTTAATGTAGCCACGATGTGAGACCGTAATCACCACATCCTCTTCCGCGATAAGGTCTTCTACATTAATCTCTCCCGCGTCTTCTACAATCTCGGTGCGGCGCTCATCACCATAGGTAGCCTTTATGAACTGCAACTCCTCTTTTATAATCTTACGAACCAGATCATCGCTCGCCAGTATCGCCTTATAACGCTCTATATCCGCCAGGGTCGCCCTATAATCCTCTAATATCTTCTCTCTTTCCAGGCCGGTCAGCCTTTGCAGGCGCATATCCAGAATAGCGTGGGCCTGTAATTCTGACAGGTGAAGAGAGGTGACCAGTTTCTCTTTGGCCTCTTTGGGTGTAGCCGAGGATCTGATTAAATCAACGACCAAATCCAGATTGTCAAGGGCAATCTTCAATCCCTCGAGGAGATGTGCCTTCTCCTCTGCCTTTTTCAGGTCAAATCGCGTCCTCCTGATAATGACCTCTTGCCGGTGCTCCAGAAAATGGCCCAGGAGGTCCTTTAAGGTCAAAACCTCCGGCCTGTTGTTTACGATAGCCAGCATATTGATCCCAAAGGAGGATTCCATGGGGGTCTGAATATAAAGTTGATTCAAAACAACATCCGCCACCTCATCCTTCTTCAGTTCGACAACGATCCTCATGCCTTCCCGGTCTGATTCATCCCTTACCGCCTGAATACCCTCGATCTTTTTGTCTCTGACCAGTTCCGCAATCCGCTCGATTAACCGGGCCTTGTTCACTTGAAAAGGAAGTTCGTTTATTACAATACTCACCCGCCCGGTGATTCTGGCCTTCTCAATAGAGGCCCGGGCGCGCATCTTTACGCTGGCCCGCCCGGTCCGGTAAGCCTCTCTTATACCGGACCGCCCACAGATAAAACCACCGGTTGGAAAATCCGGGCCGTGGATACAGGACAGAAGTTCATCTGTAGTAACATCTGGTTTATCTATATGAAGAAGGAGCCCGTCCACGACCTCTGCTAAGTTGTGTGGTGGTATATT
This sequence comes from Thermodesulfobacteriota bacterium, assembly GCA_030017815.1. Taxonomy (GTDB): domain Bacteria; phylum Desulfobacterota; class QYQD01; order QYQD01; family QYQD01; genus QYQD01. The sequence continues at coordinate 15,682 of JASEGX010000022.1, forward strand.
TGTGGCCATACCCACGGCTATTCCGGAGGAACCGTTGAGGAGCAGGTTTGGCAACCGGGAGGGAAGAACATCTGGTTCCATCAGGGAGTCATCGTAATTTGGGGAAAAATTGACGGTGTCTTTTTCCATGTCAATAAGAAGTTCCTGGGTGATCTTTGCCATGCGAACTTCTGTATATCGCATAGCCGCGGGAGAGTCCCCATCAATCGATCCAAAATTCCCCTGCCCGTCCACCAGGGGGTACCTCATGTTGAAATCCTGCGCCATGCGAACAAGCGTGTCATATACAGCGACATCTCCATGCGGATGATACTTACCAATGACGTCACCAACTATACGCGCCGATTTCTTATACGGCTTATTCCATTCGTTCTTCAAGTCGTGCATGGCGTATAAAATACGCCTGTGCACCGGCTTAAGCCCATCGCGTACATCCGGCAAGGCTCGGCCGATGATTACGCTCATGGCATAATCAAGGTATGATTTTTTTATCTCTTTTTCGATGCTAACTTGGCCAATGCTTTCCGTGGAATACATAATAACCCCTATTACTAATCAACAGTCTGCAGTTGACAGCCGATGGTCAACTGACCGCCCTCTGTATTCGCTCTTAGGACTGCTGACGCTTGTCTTCTGTCTTCTGTCTTCTGAAGTCTTTATTTTTATATGTCAAGGAATGTGACTTCGAGGGCGTTTGTTTGGATGAACTCTCTTCTGGGCTCTACTTTATCCCCCATAAGAACCGTAAATATCTCATCAGCAGTAAAGACGTCCTCTATTTGCACCTGAAGGAGTGTGCGCCGAGAGGGATCCATCGTGGTGGACCAAAGTTGCTCGGGATTCATTTCTCCCAATCCTTTATAGCGCTGGATAAAAAATCCCTTTTTCCCTTCTTCCATCACCTTTTCCAGAAGCTCACCCCTGGATTTAATCTCAAGCTCATTGGTATCCATGGACAGCGTGAAAGGAGGATTACCTAGTTGAGAAACCTTTTTCCCCAGTTCACATAGGCCCTGAAACTCCGGGGAAGCCACGAATTCCAATGTAATAGCCTTTTCAGGCCGGCCTTTTGTTTTAGACGGGCAATATATCTCTTCCTTTTCGTCCCGGGTGGTTACTGTTATGTTTTTATAGCCATTCCGGGTCAATACCTCCCGAACGACTTCAGTATTTATGACCCCCCGGAAAAGGTACTTTTGCTCTCCCTGTTTGAGAGCCAGCGTTTCTATGACATCTGCCGCATATCCTTTCCTTGCCAGCCCATTGACAAGGGCCTGATAACGCACCAGTCCTTCCATAAGGACCACGAAATCCTGCCCGGAACGCATTCTCTCTGCTCCTTTTACAGAGACATTTTTCTCCTGTATGGCCCTCTTTAAAAAGCGACCGCTCATCTGAACTTCATCTTTTAGAAATTCTTCTTCCTTACCCCTTGCCACCCGATATAGCGGCGGCTGAGCTATGTAAAGAAAACCTTTTTCTATCAACTCCGGCATTTGACGATAGAAAAAGGTTAATAGGAGGGTCCTTATATGGGAACCATCTATATCCGCGTCAGTCATTATAATAACCTTATGGTAGCGCAGCTTGTTAATATTGTAGTCTTCTTTTCCCACACCGGTTCCCAGGGCAGCAATTAGAGTCCTTATCTCATGGCTTTCCAACATCTTATCAAAGCGCGCCTTTTCTACATTAAGTATCTTCCCCTTAAGAGGAAGTATGGCCTGAAACTTCCTGTTCCGGCCTTGCTTGGCGGATCCCCCGGCTGAGTCACCCTCAACAATGTAGATTTCACTTCTACTGGGATCCC
>JASEGX010000023.1 GCA_030017815.1 Thermodesulfobacteriota bacterium
GGACGGAGTGCTGGTCAGTACCGGCGAGGACATCGCCGCCAGCATCCTCGTCACCCTCTACCTTAAGGAGCTAAAGGTCAAACAGATTTTAGTGAAGGCCATGAATGAGGATCATGGCAAGATACTGGAACGGATCGGAGCCACTGAAGTAATCTATCCGGAAAGGGAAATGGCCCTGAAGACGGCGAGAAGTCTCTCTACCCCGAACATCCTGGACTTTATTCCCATGGTAGAAAACTACACCCTGGTAGAATTAGCACCCCCTACCGTCTTTATCGGGAAGACATTGAGCGGCCTTGACCTGCGGGTGAAACATAACGTCTACGTCATCGGCGTAAAGGAAGTCCTTACCGATAATTTTATACTGGTCCCACCAGCCGACTTTGTGGTGAAGGATAGCGACATACTATTTGTTATTGGCCACAAGGACAACATCGCAACATTAGAGAAGCTAAAGTGAGAACACATTAACATAAATGACCAAGTTCAAAGCTCAAAGTTCAAACGGTAAAATTCAGGTTTTTTACGGAGAATCTAGCGACATTTAGTAATTTAGGCATTTGGATTTTGGTATTTGAAATTATATAGTCATATCCATGCATTTCTTTTTTACGCAAGCCAGAATTAACTCCGTCTATTTCACTTTTCTGTCTGCCACCAAGGGGTTATACTACATAAGTTTCAGTCTTAAGGCCAGAGATGATGTCCTCACCGAACTACAGAAAAGATATGGAAGTGCTGTAATTTTGGAAGAAAATTCCGAAATACACAGGCCGGTCATAACCCAGATAAGAGAATACCTTGCCGGCAGACGCCGCGTCTTCTCTATGCCTACAGATGTAGCAGGGACAACTTTCCAAAAGATGGTCTGGGAGGCCATAAGAGCTATTCCTTATGGTGAAACCCGTTCTTATCAGGAAATAGCAAAATCTATTGGAAAAGCAAAGGCGGCTCGTGCTGTAGGACAGGCAGCAGGCGCCAACCCTCTACCGCTTATAATACCATGCCATCGCGTCATAGGAAGTACCGGTAAGCTTGTCGGCTTTAGTTCCGGCCTGAGCTTAAAGACAAAACTCCTCACACTGGAAAATACATATAAGGAGAATCGATCATGCCCTTTACCAAAACCAGATTGAAACTGACTGCAAATGCCCTCGCCGTTCTGCAAAAGCGCTATCTCAAAAAAAACGAGCGTGGCAAAACCATAGAAACACCGGAAAAGATGTTCCGCCGCGTGGCCCGCGCTGTGGCCGCTGCCGACGCCATCTATGACCCAAAAACTGATTTTAAAAAAACAGAGGACATCTTTTACCGGATGATGACCGGCCTTCTTTTTATGCCTAACTCACCAACCTTAATGAATGCCGGCCGCAGGCTGGGACAGCTCGCCGCCTGTTTCGTCCTGCCTGTAGAAGACTCGATTGACAGCATCTTCGAGGCCATTAAACAGACCGCCATAATCCACAAAAGCGGAGGAGGGACCGGGTTTTCTTTCTCCCGCATCCGTCCGGCCAATGATGTGGTGCGTACGACACAGGGTGTGTCCAGCGGCCCGGTTTCCTTTATGACTGTTTTTGATATAGCCACGGAGACGATCAAGCAAGGAGGAACCCGCCGGGGAGCTAATATGGGGATACTCCGTGTGGATCATCCCGACATAGAACAGTTTATAAATGCCAAACAGATGACGGATAAACTCAATAACTTTAACATTTCGGTAGCCATAACCGCCGAATTCATGCAGACCCTGGCTAAAGGTGAAGAATATGACCTTATCAACCCGCGAAATGGACATAAAGTAAAATCTGTCCCTGCCGTCCAGATCTTTAACCAAATCGTCGAGGCCGCCTGGGCCAACGGCGAGCCGGGGATAATCTTTCTCGACCGTATAAATCGGGACAATCCTACTCCACAACTGGGCGAGATAGAGGCCACCAATCCCTGCGGTGAACAGCCCCTGCTCCCCTATGAAGCCTGTAATCTTGGCTCCATCAACCTGTCTCGCTTCGTTAAGGCGGGCAAAGTAGATTATGCCAGCCTTAAAAAAATAATACACCAGGCCGTGCATTTTCTGGACAACGTCATAGACATCAATAAATATCCCCTGCCTCAGATCGAATCCATGAGCAAGGCCAACCGCAAGATAGGCCTGGGGGTAATGGGATTTGCCGACATGCTCATACAACTGGGTATTCCTTATAATTCAAAGGATGCGGTTAAGGTGGCAGAGACCATCATGTCTTTTATCTCGCGTGAATCCAAACTGGCCTCAGCCGATTTAGCCCAAAAGCGCGGCAACTTTCCCAACTATAAAGGCAGCATATACGATAATCCAAAAACCCCATTTATGCGTAATGCCACCACTACCACTATCGCCCCTACCGGCACGATCAGCATCATCGCCGGTTGTTCCAGCGGTATAGAGCCGCTTTTTGCCGTCTCCTTTGTGCGCCGCGTCCTGGATGGCAGCGAACTCCTGGAAGTACACCCCTACTTCAAGAAAGCGGCCAAGAAGGCCGGTATCCTTACCAAAGAGCTTATGGAGGACATCGTGCAAAGCGGCTCCATTCAAGGCATCCCGGAAATTCCGGATTCACTGAAGAAGGTCTATGTGACGGCCATGGACATCAGCCCGAAATGGCACATCCGGCTACAGGCCACCTTCCAGAAATATACAGATAACGCGGTTTCCAAAACCATCAATTTCCCACCCGCAGCCTCTATAGAAGATGTACACAAGGCCTATCTTTTGGCTTATGAACAGGACCTGAAGGGCCTGACCATCTATCGCTACGGCAGCCGGAAGGGTCAGGTACTAAGTTTTAAAAAAGAGGGAGAAAAAAAAGAAATCGTCCCCCGCGCCCGGCCTATGCGCACCACAGGCATTACAGAACGTATGCGTACCGGATGCGGCAACCTGTATATCACCATAAACTCAGACGAAAAGGGAATATGTGAAGTATTTGCCCAGATAGGCAAGGCCGGTGGTTGCGCTGCCTCTCAAATAGAGGCCATCGGCAGGCTTGTCTCCCTGGCTTTGCGTTCCGGCCTTAAGGTGGAAGCGATCATCCGGCAACTATCGGGAATACGTTGTCCATCGCCTATCTGGGATCAGGGGAAAATGATCCTTTCCTGCCCTGACGCCGTGGCCCGCGCTATAGCTAATGTGACCAACCTTCCCATCACGCCGCATGACAAGACCATGGGGGCCTGCCCGGACTGTGGCGGATCTCTGGAATCCGAAGGCGGATGTCTCGTATGCCGGTCTTGCGGGTTTTCCCGATGCGATTAGGATGAAAATACATAACCTGCACCCCTGGGATGTGTCGCCCAAAGAGGCGGTAAGACTTCAGGGAGCGGTACTACGAACCAGAGATGGCATCAAACCTATCTTTGTCTCACCCGGGCATAAGATCGACGTGGACACGGCCCTAAGGCTTACCCTGGCCTGCACAACCCGCTATCGCCTCCCGGAACCCACACGGCTCGCCCACCTGCTGGTTACCCGCATGCGTCGAAGACTCGCACGCCTCAGCGTATCTTCGACCGGTAGTATGGAGAGCAGCCGGGATCGCTGGTAATCTTCACTTATCCCGGTCCTTCTTCTTGCAAATCAAGATGTTATCCCGCTTATCCCGGGACAAGGCACTTGCAAAATTAGCCTTGAATTGTTCCGCCGTCCCCTTGGGCACATTCAGGGCATAGTATCCCGCAGGGATAGTGCTGTTCTTTATTTGCGGATTTATTTCCTTAATGGCCTTGAAGGTCGTACCGCATGCAGAGGCTATGTTACGTAGATGTACCTCGCCTGACGCCTTAAAATCAATACGATCATGTTCCAGAGGCGGGTAAAGACTCTTCTCCGGCACGTTATAACCATAAAGTTCAGGGGCATTAAGAATTATCTTTGCGGCCAATCCCCGGAAGATATACCGCTCTGTCTCCAGGGGCAGGTTAAGACCATAAAAGTTATTAACATTCTGCCCGGTAATGTCCCTATTCATCCGGTCTTCGCCGCAATTATATGCCGCTACGGCCACAGTCCAGCTACCAAATTTTTGATAAAGATCTCCGAAATAATCCAGGGCAGCTTCGGTAGCCCGCTCAAAATTCAACCGTTCGTCAATCCAGTCATCGACCCTCAGTCTGTAACGTTTTGCGGTCTTTTCCATAAATTGCCAGGGACCGGCCGCCCCTGCACCGGAGAAGGCATAGGTCTTCAGCGCACTTTCGACTATTACTACATATTTAAGGTCACCCGGCATATTCCGTTCTTTAAGCCTTTTCTCGATATAAGGAAAGTACCGGTTGGCGCGCTTCATCCACATGATGATCTGGGCATGGTCATAAACGGAAATAACAAATTCCCGGTCCAGCATCTCCCGGACGTCCTGTCTTTCAAGAGGGACCGGTTCACCACAGAAGTTTAGACTGGCGGGCAATTCAAAAAAAGGCACAACACCCACAGTTCTAACCGGAGACTGACCAGTGATAAAGATTAAGAAAAATACCGCTACAATGAAAAGGCCCAAAGAGATCGCTATGGTGGAAAGATTAAATCTGGTATTGGTCAACCTCGATCCCTCCTTCTAATATCACCTTTTTGCGAAATGATCGTACCCTTTATGGGTGATATCTTTTTTATATCCGTTTTCCCACAAAAAAACGCCCCTTCCCTTAACTATCTTACCCACACAAAAGGGGCCTACTCTGGTCAAGGATTTCACTTCTCTTTTTATCTTTTCGGCATTATCCGGTGAAACTATAAATAAAATACCATAATCCTCCCCCCCAAAGAGGGCCCAGGCCAGTGCAGAAGCGCCAGATTCTTTGGCCAGCTTGCGGCAGGCAGTAGAAATCGGGAGTTTCCCGGCGTCAATTTCTGCGGCCACACCGCTCTCTTCGGCAATATGCGCCAAGTCGGTAGCCAGACCATCCGAAAGATCGATCATGGCTGAAGCCAGCTTATGCTCGGCCAGGCATCTTCCCAATTCCAGTTGTGGTATGGGATCCAGTTGTGCCCTAAAAAGTCTCCGGTAAGCGGCATCCGGCTTACGTTTTCCTTCCAGCAAGGCCAGTCCGGCCGCCGCATCACCCAGGCAGCCGGAAACAAAGATAAGGTCTCCCTCCCTGGCCCCGGACCGTAAAGCGATTTTCCCTTTATATCCCTTACCCAGTACGGTTATGGTGAGCACAACACCATAGGGGCAGGAGACCGTATCTCCGCCGATAATGGGCACGCTATAACGCCGGCACCAAAAATTGATGCCCTGAGCTAATCGGCGCACAAAGGATACAGGCATCTTTTCAGGCAGGGCCAGGTTTAAAAAGGCATGGGTAGGCGCCCCTCCCATCGAGGCCACGTCGCTCAAATTAACGGCCATAGCCTTCTTGCCCAGGAGATAGGGCGTGGTATAGTCCAGGCGAAAATGGACGCCTTCAACCAGCGTATCTGTGGTCACCAACAGATACTGGGTGCGGCTCATGGGAATTACGGCACAATCCTCGCCGATACCGCGTAGGACATCCGGTCTCTCCACACGGGAAAAGTTCTTCTTTAGGATAGATAAGAGCCCTTGTTCACCTATAGCCTTTAGATCGGCCCCGGTCAGGTATGATCCCAATCTTGCCATTCTTTTCCCTACTGGTAATCAAATATCTCAAGGGCATTGAAAAAATAGGCAATCTCGGTAGCCGCCGTCTCCGGGCTGTCAGACCCGTGCACAATATTTTGCTCTATACTCGCGGCAAACTCATGCCGGATAGTCCCGGGCTTGGCTTCCTTGTAATTGGTAGCGCCCATCAGGTCCCGATTCTTTTTTATAGCCCCCCTTCCCTCCAGGACCATGACTACGATCGGTCCTGAGGACATGAAGCCCGTCAAACTGTCAAAGAATGGTCTCTCCCGATGCACCGCATAAAAACCCTCGGCCTCCTTCTTACTCAGATGCATCATCTTCATAGCCACAATACGGAGGTTGTTTTTCTCAAAACGCTTAATGACCTCGCCGATAAGTCTTTTCGAAACGCCGTCCGGTTTGATGATAGATAGGGTTTGTTCCATATTATTAGCAGCCTCCTTTGAGAAATTGACCTTACGACCTACCAGAAAAGATGCGGCCTGTCAACCGGCGACGCAGGCCAAATCCGCCGCCCTTTCTGTGTATACCGGTTTGTCGCCTCTCAAAGGGCTGTTTCAGGGCTAGCTCTCAAGAAAAAACTCGAAGATGGGATAATGTGGGGACGTGGGGACAAGTGGTAATCCATAACTTCTTTATTTGTAACTACTCAGCCGCCGATCTACGCTGATCATCGCTGATATTTTTTCTTTTATTATGAGCCTCTTGCAAAAGTCGTCACCCCGGTGAAAACCGGGGTCCAGAAAGCATTTAACTAATTGAACATACTGGATTCCGGCTTTCGCCAGAATGACGAAAAACGAGAAAATTCGACTTTTTACGAAACCATCTTTCTTTATCTTCTGAATTTTGTATGCTTACTCCTGGCTTCCCAAAAAGCAAGAACATAAAGAAGGCTGCCTGATAACGGCTATGTCTCTAATGCAGATACTTAGGTCTTGGCTCCGGATCTGGTATTTTACTTATGCCCCCCCACAAATCCTTAAGCTCAAACAGCCGTTCAAAATTTCTAATAAATGTCCCCAAGTGCATGTTGATGGTCTTACGGGCCTCCAGGAGTACATTTTCCCGTTTTAAATAATCCACATAAGCTTCGAGTATTTGTTTGTCCATTTCGGATAAAGAAACAAATCTAAGCCCGGCATGCCATGCCCTTTCCTTTCTTTGCCAGACTACCTCGCTCGTAATAGAAAGGGTATGAATGCCTTCCGGCAATTGAAGATAAAACTGTATGGTCCCATCCCACCGGGGTTCTTCCAGGCAGGCTATCTCCGCCCCACGGACAGAGAGGCCTACCAGATAAACATTTTTTGCCTTTTCTACGTCTACGTTTAACTCCTGCGGCACGGAGAGAAGAACTCTTTCGTTACAGCGTCTTTCGCTCACATCTTTTCTCTGCATAGCCGACCTCCTCGACGACCTTTTGGACAAGCAATTTCAATGCCAGAGATAATCTCAATTTTTACCGCAATAACTCCCTTGAGATTACAAATACTTCCCGAGTAGATAAGAAAATTCGGGATTTAAAATCACCCATAAAGTGTGAATTTCATTTCCACCCAAAGTGGAAAAATAGTTCCACTATAAGCGCAATATTCAAAAATAAATTTTTCCTGCCATATCATAGACTGGTGTCTTTACTTATACCGGTCTTGCATTTCTCCAGATAATCTGCGAACTTGCGATAAATACGCCAGGCCTTTTCTTCAAAATCCTCCTCCCATATATTTAGCGCAAGATAACTTGCGTCTTTTTTCTCTAAAGGTACCGCCAGTCCCTCATTTATAATCTCCTCACGGAAGGTCGTCCTGGTGAGGATCTCCGAGAAATATCTCCGGAAATCCTCTTCAAAATTGTAATCATAGTACCAGGTCTCCTCAGCGAAAACATCCTGAAAGTAGCGGGTAGAAACTTCACCCCATAGGCCTGTGGCATGGAATTTTTCTGTCGCAGTGGACTGATAATAGGCCATGGTCTGGGTAAGATAACTTTTTAATTCCCTTACATTCCCATCCCAACGGTTGTAAAATAATTTTAACAGGGCGATATAGCGCACATAGCGTATGGATGAATCCCGTAAAAGTCCTTTTAATAAATAAGGAATGTCCTCTTTCCGCCCGGCCAGGGGAGGGATGCTCATTCGATAGGTAAAACGATACGTAAGCGTAGACGCCAACGCCTTCCTGTCTGTAGCCATAGCCATTATGCGTGTATCAATAAAACGTGATTCTCCAGTACGTCGATCCGATACCTTCCGGTCTTCTAAAAATTTGCCCAGACTTGCCTGCGTGGATACAGGCAAATAATGGAGTTCGTCTAATACCAGTGTGCCTCCCTGCGCCCGGCCAAGCGGACTCTCGGCAGTATCCGCAAATATCTCCCGCGTAGCATCGGACCCGGCCAGTTCGGAGCAGTTGACCTTTATGATGGCCTGCTGACTCCGTTTACTATTGGCAATCACGTAATCAAGCCAGACCTCCTTGCCGCAACCAAATGGCCCCGTAAGCAACAATGAACCGTCGCTGGCCCCAATAACCTCAAAAAATCTCATCAGACGGGAAATATAGGTTGGATGGCCGAGAATCGTTACATGCATCTGTCTTCCCATATCTTTTGTTTTTATTTTCTGCATGGCTTGGATTATAACACAGATGACCACCGATAAATCAAGCCAAAATATTTAGGCGGGTTACGAGTTGCGGGTTGTGGAAGGCTCATGTATGCTTCTAACAGACAGGTAAGTTTGAAGAAGGGGAGATGCCGTCACCTCCTGTGGCCTTTCGAAGGCATAGAATCCCTCTTTTGCATATCATGCGGGAGGCCTCTTCTCTCGCCAGAGGGTGAACCTTGCCATTTGGATGGACCCTTGAACTGTCTCTTATCCGGCCCTTCCCGGTCTTCAGAAGACGAAGGGCCTTCCTGCCACCCCTGATGCCGGCGTAAAGAACGTTTTTCCTCCGGCGGCAGGGATTGCCAGAAGCGATAGCGCTTTCTCAAGCGCTCTTTCTCTTCTGGCGGGAGGCTGCGAAACCGCTCAAAATTCCGGCGTAATCTTTCTCTTTCCTCTGGTGGAAGTTTTTGATACTCCTCGTATCTTTCTTTCAAACGGGCACGTTCGTCTGGAGAAAGCCTTTGCCATCTCTGCCACTTTGCCTCCTCTCCCGTCCGCTCCGCAGTCTCTACCATATTACCGGCCAGAATAAGCCCGTCTTCCGCCCGTACCTTCAGGGCAAAAGCGGCAAAAACCATAATGAATATACTCAGGAAAAATATAATCCTAGGCATGGACATAAACCCGCGGTACAGGCCGTTGTGAGGTATCCTGTATCTGTTCAATAGCATCCAGGTCCTTTATCAGATCATACTCCTGGAGCATATCCAGATGCTTAACCAGATGCGCTTCTTCCGCACTCACAGGTAGATCGTACATCTCAGGCCTTTCCGCCCTGTCTCCTGGATACAAAAACCAGACCCCCAGGAACAGAAGGACTGAAAAGACAGCGGCCAGGGCCGGGGTTTTCCACCAGCAAACCCTTCTCTGTTTATCTATCCTCTCTCTAATCCCGGCCTGGTAAGCCTGCCAGAACACAGGTGAAGGCGTGGCCATATCCCTCTCCCTGGTTGTAAGGGCCAGCATCTTTTCCATGTCTCGAACATAAGCTGAACAAGCCTCACAACGGGCCAGGTGCTCGGTGAGCCTCTCATCCTCACCCGCGGGAAGCTCACCATAGTGCCTTAAAATGGCGTCATTCTGGAAATGGCGGCAGATTTTCATTTAACTCTCTTCTCCATAGTTATAGCCGTAATCGTCTTTTAACCTTATCTGCAACTCTCTCACGGCACGAAAGAGATGGCTTTTAACTGTCCCTTCGGCTATCTTAAGGATGGTGGCGATCTCCTTGATCGGCATCCCATGGTAATTTTTTAGTATAAATACCGCCTTTTGCTTGGCAGTAAGGACATCTAAGGCCTTCCTTACCTTTTGCGACAGTTCTTTCTGGTCGTATCTTTCCGCCGGGCCAGGGGTAAGGGCCGGTTTCTCAGCTAACGAGTTACGTGGGTCCTCTCTGGTATCTCCTTCCGGCTGAAATATCTTCCACCAGCGCCTTTTCCGACGTCTAAAGTCCATACACAGATTGACCAGGATACGGTAAAACCAGGTGTATAAAGAGGACTCATCGCGAAACTGCCCCAGGCGCTCATAGGCGCGAGCGAACGCCTCTTGTGAAAGATCCCTGGCATCTTCTATATCATTGACCAGGTCGAAGGCGATGAAAAAAGCCCTTTTCTGATACTTAGCCACAAACTCGCCAAAGTTCTTATAAGTATCCTTACGGGCAAGCACCGATGAACAGGATGGATTATCGGTCATAAAATCCACGTATGAGAACTGCGGTTGCATGCAAAGTCCATCCATGTAGCCATCGACTCCAGTGCAGTTTACTGAAGTTAGACGAAAAAAGTCCCGGATGGTTTACAGCAGTTTTAATAACTTGTGGACCGGCCTTATAAAAATATGCATTCATGGTCGGAGATTACCTTATTATTATCTCAGAAACGGCCTTACTCTTGACCGTCTTTTCCACTAAGTCCGCCATAACCAGGTTGAGGATATGCTCTATCTCGGCCTCAGTTATAAATAAGAACTCTTCTGATTGAAATTTAGCCTCAAGAATATCCTCTTTTATGAGCCGGCCCTGTTTATCACCCCAATAAAGTCTTAACCGGGCCTTTCCCACCAAGGCGGGTAAAAGCGGACTGGCGCCGACCTCTCTTTTACAACTAAACTCCTCGATAGTTCCGGTTAATATGCCGTTAACTGTCATGGCCGTAAAACCATCTGCGCTCCGGTCCCATGACGGAATATCAATAACCTTGATGCCTGCCTCTTCCAGTCCCCTTTTTATGGACGCAGCAAACTCCGTATCCAGCCGTTCGTCCTTCAGGTAATAAAAGTCCTCGCCTCCCAGATTATTATATCTTTTAAAGAGAAGCTTCCTTTCGGTACGGTTATCAGTAAAGGGCGCCAGGGCTATGGAGGGTGGCTCCTTAAAGGTGTAATAGGAACGCAGCGCAGTAGGAGGCCAATAAGTCAACCCCACCTGAAACTCGCGATCTACCGCACACGCAGGAAGAAACAACACGGCCAGGGACACTACTATGAATAACTTTGCTATCCATTTCATGGCTTCCTCCAGACAAGTTATTGGTCTTATTTTAAAAATATAACAAAATATGACCATAAATGAAACCTTATTGGCAAAGATGGGCAGGGCCACGTCAAAGTCAAATTCAGCGGAAGAACGAAAATCTCTCTAATCCCCTTTTATTAAGGGGGGTATTGCACTTCCTCCCTTTGGGAAAGGGAGGTTAGGAGGGATTTGTGAGGTTACCGTGCAGGGCAAAAATAACCTTGAAATTTCTCCGGGTATTGGGTAGAAGTAGAACAATCGGGCGGTTAACTCAGTGGTTAGAGTGCCATCCTCACACGGTGGAAGTCGCAGGTTCGAATCCCGCACCGCCCACCATGATCAAAACAAAAGGCCAGTCTTTGGACTGGCTTTTTTTGTCAGAAATACCTTGACAGCGCCTGCAACCGGGGCATAGATTTGCAAGTAAGGGATGCAACTAACGTTCGAACATGCTAACGTGTAAACGGATAAACGGTTGATATGGACATAGATAAATTAAAAGATCTGCTATTGTCAGTGCGGGAAGGCCGAACAGAGGTTGAACAGGCCCTCCAGGCCCTGAAAAACCTGCCGTTTGAGGATATGACCTATGCCAAAATCGACCATCACCGGCCCCTGCGTCAAGGGTTTCCAGAAGTAGTCTTCGGTGAAGGGAAGACCGCTGAACAATTGCTTAAGATTGTTGCTTCCATCTATGAACACAGCGACCGGGTTCTGGTCACCAGAATCAGTGAGGACAAGGCCGCATACATCCGTTCCTCTCTCCCGGATGCCGATTACCATCCATTATCCCGATTATTGATCCTTAAGAAAAAAGAGCCGGAAATCATCGGTAAAGGGACCATCATGGTCATTTCCGCCGGCACTTCCGATATCTCCGTAGCCGAAGAGGCATACCTTACGGCGCAGATAATGGGCAACCGGGTGGAGTATCTCTATGATGTGGGTGTAGCCGGTATCCATCGGCTTCTCAGTCATAAAGAAAAAATCGCCTCTGCTTCTGTACTCATTGTGGTGGCCGGGATGGAAGGCGCCCTACCCAGCGTAGTGGGCGGGCTTGTGGATAAACCAGTTATTGCCGTACCCACCAGCGTGGGATACGGGGCAAGCTTCGGAGGGATTGCGGCCCTTCTGGCCATGCTCAATTCTTGCGCGGCAGGCGTAGCCGTAGTCAATATAGACAACGGGTTCGGCGCCGGCTATATCGCCGGTCTTATCAACCGATTATAAATACCACAAACTATGGTACAAGATAGATTCCGCCAGATCAGCAAGGTCTTATGGATCGTTTTAGTTCTGAACTTTGCCGTGGCCGCATGCAAGCTTTTTTACGGCTGGGTTATAAACAGCGCCAGCATCATGGCGGACGGCTACCATTCCTTCTCGGACGGCTCATCCAATATTATCGGCCTCTTCGGTATATGGATGGCCTCCAGGCCCAAGGACGAGTACCACCCTTACGGTCATGGTAAGTACGAAACCCTGACTTCAGTGGGTATTGCCATGCTCCTCTTCATTGTCTGTTTCAACGTCCTGAGCGAGTCCATAAAACGCTTTTTCCATCCGGTCCGCCCTGAAGTGGATGCGGTAAGCTTTGCCGTCATGGGCGTCACCCTGGTTGTCAATATCTTCGTGATGCTTTACGAACGCAAGCAGGGCAGGATATTCCAGAGTGAGATATTGCTCTCTGACTCCCTCCACACCGGAGCCGATATATTTACGACCGGCTCGGTAATTATCGGGCTTTTGGTCATCCGGGCCGGCTACCCTATCTTTGACCCTATCATAGCCCTCTTTATCAGTGTTTTCATCGGTTATGCCGGGATTGAGATCCTCAGAAGCAGCTCCCAAATTTTACTTGATGCAGCGGCCATAGATAAAGAACAAATACGAGACATCACCATGAGCGTGGACGGCATTGAATATTGTCATAAGATCAGGAGCCGGGGGAGGAGGGGGGATATCCACGTGGATATGCATTGTCACATGAAGCGGGATATCTCTTTAGAAAAGGCACATGAGATAGCTCATGTAGTAGAAGACACGATCAAGGCAAATATCCCCGGCGTCAAGGACGTTACCATCCATATCGAGCCCTCGCCGGAGGATACCCCATCTTAGCAGCTTAGGCCCCGGGCCGCGCGCACCTGCATCTTTATCCGTTGCACGGTCTCCCAGGAAAAGTCCCCGGCGCAGGGGAAAAGGGAGTTGTTTTGATAAATAGGATCGGCCGCAATGGGAAAACGGGCGGTCTCTACGGCCTTTGGCCAGAGAGGGGAACCTGGTATGGGGGAGTACTCAGCCAGATAAGGCATCCCGCCGGCCGCCTTGACATAATCAATGGAATAGGCTACCTCCCGCCATTCCTGGCCGGGTAGGCCGGACAGGATATAGACTCCAATCTCCTTCGCCTCAAATCCGGCCTGCCGGAGGTATTTAATAGCCTGCATCAAATCTCCTTCGCAGATCTTTCCGTCCATATCCCTGTGCCGCGCCATATTGGCCGTCTCAAAACCAAATCGGATAGTCTTGAAACCGGCCCGGAAAAGGAGATAAGCGGTATAATCATCGATCTCCCGGATATGAAGGGCGTTTGGGGTATGAAATCTTACCGGCAATTTTTCTCTGATTACCTCTTCAAGTATCGGCCAAATATGGACCTTTTTGTTAATAAGAAGGGCGTCATCATAAAAAGTAAAGTCCTGTATATGGTATTTATGATACCAGTAATAAATCTCTCTAAGCACGGCCTCCGGGGCACGCTGCGTAAAAAGGGGAGCCAGCTTATGCGAGGCGCAATAGGCGCACCGGAAGGGGCAACCCCGCGAGGTAAGGAGGCAGACGTAGTCACTGCCACCGGGCAAGTTAAAGGCCGGGTAGGGATGGTCGTCCAGTGTCTGCGCCTTGGGGATAAAAGCCGGCGCACAGCCGGTAATGTCCTTCAGGAGAGGCCATACTGTTTCTTCACCCGGTCCGGACAGGACAAAATCGGCGCCGGAATGCTCCTGTGCATGATCCGTACAAAGGGTGGCATAGATCCCGCCCAGGATAACCGGGACACCGGGAAAAATCTCTTTTGCCAGGCGAATAGCCTCAAATACCCCCGGATACCAGTAAGTCATGAGGGAGGTAACCAAAACAGCAGCAGGCCTTTCTATCGCCTTAAGTCCGGCCCTGAACTCTTCCGGGGTTATACCGTAACGACTGTATGTCTTGGGAACGTCTTTTAATCCGGCTGGTTTTGGGATGGGTGTTCGCAAAAAGTTGCCGGTCCCGAATTTTCGTCTTTTACTGCGCTCACCTTTCAGTCCCTTTGAAATCTCCGGATGACGGGTAGCAAGACAATCGATAAAATCTATTGTAAATCCATTCTCACGCAGTATAGCCGCCAGATAGAGCAGACCTAAAGGCTTCGCCCATAAGTCATAGGCAGCAAAGTCGTAAATCCAGGGATTGATAAGTACTAGACGTGGCCCGGGCATGGCCTGCATACTAAATCACTCTGTCTGCCGCGTCAACCAGGGCGCCCTGTGAATGTTCCACTTACAGCCCCGAATAACAAATCATCATTTTTATATAGACTCTATATAATGTGTGTATTTGAAGCACGAAGAAGACTTTTGGCAAAAATAGGGTGCTTAACAGGCCATGCTATCTTTTATGGTATCGGCCTTATCTGGCTAATATTTAACTGAAAATTCATCTTGTTGTGTTTTTTAACAAATTTCTATATGATGCTTGACATCTTCAGCTCGGACGAAAAAAGTAGAGTCTATATAATACTGACGATTCTTCGTTATGAATACGGAACCGGATTGGCTGGACTATTTTTCTGGCGGTGTGCCGACAGGTGAGTACTTCCGCATAACTCTCAGCGATCTTCGCGAGGTCGCAGACCTTCGAGACGCCGACGAGGAGTGGCCGGGTACAAATCGGTTTCAGCAATTGTGTTTTATAGGCGCGGTGTGCTATTTCGAGGCGTTCTGCAAGGATCATTTTGCTTCAATTCTGAACATCGAGCCATTTCTGGTCGCAAACCTCAAGGCGGCAGGTCAGGATACAAGTGTCGATGCTGCGCATGTCGTCCTCTACGGGCACGAGATCGATCATCGGATTGGCTTTGTCTTGGCCGAGAAATACGACTTCGGAGCGGCCGCAAAAATCAACAGCGCCTTTAACGCTCTGCTCAAGGTGACGCCGTTCAACAAAGACGAGGCCGAGCGGTACTCGGAGATTCTTCGGGACCGCAATCTACTCGTCCATCACGGGGGTACGTTTACGCTCAGGTACCTGGAACAGAAGGGTGCGGTCGCGGATGCTAGGGCGAATGCCTTCTATCAGTCGCGGACTGTGCGGGCTGCGGACGTTCTGCAGGTCCTCGACTTTTTCGGGGTAGTAGCTCAAAAGCTAATCCGGGCGACTCACGCGGCTTTGCTTCAACATTTGCTCAGTCAGGGGCGTACATACTCTGGCCAGCGCCAAAAGGCGCTCGAAGCCACTGTGTGGTGGGAAAACGAAGCGCCAGCCTAACAACCGGATGGAGCCGTCGCGCGATGAATCCTCGTCGCGCGCGGCTCATTCGGCTCGTTCGGCGGCAGAGGATCGCGGATGGCGCTCGTCGAAGTCTACCGCTACCGCAGGGCCGGGGATCGCGAAAAATGGGGATTGTAAACAGCACGACTCTTTACGACGACAACCTTGATTTCACGAAGGCAAGAGCAGAAAACGTGTACTTCGCCTTCATTATCAGATTGCCATTCCGGTTTCGGGTCAAGAGCCCCTACCATTCCCATTTCGAGAATCACGGAACCGAATATGACATCTGGATTAGAAACAAGCCGATGGAAGTGACGGAACCGGGAATGGGTCTGCATTCGCTGATCCGGCGAGGTGGGAATGTTGAGGATTTGTGGAGTACCGTTGCGATAATCCCGAACGAGGGCAAGATTACGGCTGACGAACTTAGTGCCGTCCAGAATTGCCAAGGAAATGTCGAGAAGGTCGCTCTCGAATCGAGGACGAAACAGCTTTTCCCTGCTATGCAGGCGTTGAATGCTTTCATCGTCGGGTATCACACCGCCACCGGGGAATTGTGGGGCGGTCAGCCATTGCAGGCTATGACAGTCCACGAATACATGAACAACATCACTTGGGAAATTTCCCTCATCGGCATCCCTCTGGCTTATTGGACTGAGGAGACAATCAACAAGCTGTTCGATCTGAAGGCAACCAGAGAATTCCGGGTCGGTGCTTCAATTACCGGAGAGATGTTCGACTTGCCGCCCGAAAAACTGGCTGGAATCGGACAGGCAATTGACCGCCTCAACAGTTTCTATTTCTACGAATTGGCCTTCGAAGCAAAAGCCAAGATGGTCAAAGGGTAAATGGGGACGTTGTTTCTAAGAGTGCAAAAGTCTTGACAGGCGATTTGGAATCCATTAAGATTACCCTATGCCACGCCAAGCCCGTCTCGATATCCCCGGCGCCTTACACCATGTCATGGTGCGGGGCATCAATAAGTCAGCAATTTTCAAAGATGACCAGGACAAAACCCGTTTCCTTCGGCGCTTGGGCGAGAACATCACTGAGGCCCGGGCTTCGGTCTATGCCTGGGTTTTGATGGACAACCACGTCCATATTCTTTTTAAGAGCGGTGTAAAGGGCATCTCAGCCGTCATGCGAAAGCTTCTGACCTGGTATGCCCAGTATTTCAACCGACGCCATGGCCGCACCGGCCATCTCTTCGAAAACCGCTACAAGTCGATACTCTGCGAAGAGGAAAACTATCTTCTGGCCCTTATGCGGTACATCCACTTAAATCCCCTCAGGGCAAAAGTGATAAACACCATCGGTGAACTCGACCACTACTTTTGGAGCGGCCATAGCACAATAATGGGTTACAGCAAGAAAGACTGGATGGATACGGCGTATGTTTTATTACAGTTTGGTCGCAGGAAGAAGGCAGCCCAAGCTGCTTACCGTAGATTTATGGAAGAAGGCATAGCCTTGGGAAAGAGGCCGGGGCTTACCGGTGGCGGACTTATTCGCAGTCAGGGCGGCTGGTCCCAGGTGGTGGCCATGAGGCGCAGAGGGCAAAAGACAGAAGCTGACGAGCGTATTTTAGGAAGCGGCGATTTTGTCACCGCGATACTCAAGGAGGCCGAGGATCGTCAACTGCGGCAGCTCAAGTTCCGGCGTGCCGGTAAGGGCATCGAAGAGATCATAGCTAAGGAGTGCAGAAAGAGAGAGGTAAGTATTCCTGAACTGAAGGGAGGCAGTCGGCGGCAACGGGTAAGTCAGACACGGGCCGTGATCGCCTTTCGGGGCCGGGAAGAACTAGGCCTGAACGCGGCAGAGATGGCCCGACACCTTGGTGTCAACACATCGAGTATCACGCGGGCGATAGATCGGCTGAAGAAGCAAGGGGATAACTAAAAAGCATAGTGAGAAACAACGTCCCCAGCGATCTCGTAGTGAGAAACAACGTCCCCAGCGATCTCGTGAGTTTTTCGTAGTAGACCTCATTTTCTTCCAGATTCACTGGTCGCTTTTGCATGGCGTTGAGCTTCAAGACCAGAAAATTCAGTTTCTTCATCTGACGATATTTTTCCTTTTCATCGGTGAGC
>JASEGX010000024.1 GCA_030017815.1 Thermodesulfobacteriota bacterium
TTCATTAAAAGAACTGCAAAACGAATATGCATAAAACCTACCGCCTGGAAATCTCACCTGCGGCCAAACGGGACCTTAAAAAATAGGGTTATCGCAACAATCTAAACCCAACCCCGATCAAAAGGGGAAAGTTATAAAGCAGTGGATGTCCCCGATCCGGCGTCCTCACATTTATGGCGCCGAATGTGAAGCTAACCGGTACGCAGCTTTTTTGCGCGTCCGGTTGAGCGACTTGTTAAGCGGTTTGTAGAACGAGTCAGTTCCAATAGTGATCTCAATGCCTCGTTAACCGAAACGGAGTCATGGAAGGCTTTGGCTACATCAGGCTCAAGGATAACCACGTTGGACCCTTCATCAAGCAATCGTCGGTAATACTTCCCTCGAACAGCTTTCGAATAGTCAAAGTCGTACTCGGGACGTAACTCTTCAACGCTCTTTTTCTTTTTATCCTTCATGTTTTTTCCTCTCATGCGCAGTGGCGAGTCTTGCGTTTATGATACGAACAACGTTTCCTCTATCTGTGTGTGCGATAACAAGTAGGCGGTCTTGAGAGGAGACACCAACGGTTATGAGACGCTGCTCGCCCTCTGAGTGGTCTGGGTCATCAAAAGTAGCCGATAGAGGATCGTAGAATGCCGTTGCCGCTTCATCAAAAGAGACCCCGTGTTTCTTCAAATTTAGGTTGGCCTTTTCCGGGTCCCATTCGAACCACATCTTTATTTTATCCTATTTATTCTTTTGATTCAACGCTTAATCGGGATAGGGGGAAGGTCTCGTAACCCCTCTCCTCACACATCACTGTACATACGGATCACGTACCACAGCGGTTCGGTTGATTACTTCGGCACTTCTGCCGACCGGGTGTTCGGACTCCTCTATCCAACACGGACGTCCCCATCGAGGGGCATTGTCAACTTAGAATCTTAAGGGCGTTACTTCCCGTTCGTTCAAAAATATCAACCGCAGATTATGGCTTTCCAACGGTAACGTTCCCGAGATCAATTTTGATACTTTCCGCAGCCGTATTCGAAATAAAAAGATCAATAGGTTGTTTGCTTTTTCCATTGAAAATCTTCATACTTCCATAAGAACTCATCGGCTGTATCAACATCGAATAATGCCCTTCAGGAAGATTTTGAATTCTAAAAGTGAATGTCCCGTCTTCCGCAATTGATGCTTGGGGGTAACCCATATCGGCAACGTCAGCGAAAATAGAGCCATTCCCGGAAACTCTCAAATGTACCTTTTGGTCATTCCCTACAATAAACAAATGAGTAGTATCACAAAAGTAGGTTTTGGCAACCTTCATATTGTCTATTTTTCCGGTGATCTCTGCACCTGAGCCGCCGATCGAAAAGCTGACCGTCGGTTCTCCGGGTTTGATCCCGCCACTCGTGGCACATCCAATCATGCAAAACATAATGAACACCAGGATAGAACTGAAAAATGCGGTCGTCTTCATTCCTTTTCCCTCCCTCGACCTATCGGGATTTTCTTTTTCGTGCACGCGTCAAGAGCCGGAAAGATTAGCTCTCGACAGTCAATTAAATCTGGTCGAATGATAAATTGCATAAAAGCATGACCGTCCCTCATATTCCACTCGGGAAAGGCGAACGGCTTGGGAATCAGTGGCGCCGACCTCCGGGAACGGAAATTCTCAACCCCGCCATTTCGGTGTCCACTGAATTCCCGGGTTATGCATTCTTCTTTCTTTCAACTATACCCTTCAAAAGTGATTGAAGCTCTTCTGGATCAGACTCATAAGTGCGCTCAATATCATCAGATACGACTGCGCATACCACCTCTTCTACCTGGACCCGCTCAGTAACAACACTTGGAGAAATGTTAAAGGAGAATTTCTCGCCAGGTCTCAGTTCACGACGCTTCTGATACTCCCTCGTAATGGCATCAGTTGGCGGAAATAGATTTCTCTTATCCTGCAATCTGATCTGAACATTACCCAAAAACACAGTCGTCGGAGAATGATTCTGTACTTCAATAATCAGAATGTCTTCAGCCTCCCCGAAGGGCATCATTGCAAGCCCTCCCTTAACTTTAACTCTTACGTCGGGTTTGGGGAGTGTTGTAGGTTGTAATTGGCGAAACTGTGAAATATCGCTTCTATCCTTCGAAAGAAGATCAGAAACGACTTTAGTTAAATGGAGAAGAAATTGTTGCTTCAAATTCTCAGTATCGCTATATGAGCCCAGTAACCCTTGTTCTTGAAACTCATTCTTTACGTCTTGCAAGCGCTTAAACTGATCTATATCCAACGCATCTTGCGGGATAGCGCGCGAGCAAAAGTATACCAATACTCTTTTCCCGCTTTCCCTTAATTTATTGATCTCTTCAATTGATCCGGAATCGTAATTATTTGTAGGAGTTCCGAGACGATACCAAAATATCGCGACGGCGAAATCGCAATTTTCAACGATTTGTCTATTCAAAACATCCTGTGGTTGTGCCGAAATATCCGGAGCGGAGTGAGTTTCCCACTTTACGAGTTCTACTCTTGCGCCCAAGGCATCACCAACTTGGGCATTCCAGTGAACAACTGTACTTGTTAATCCATCACGATCCTCCCGCACATCACCAGGAGATATAAGCAAACATCTATACTCCAGAACTTCCTTTGGCATAATGTCTCCTAAATTGCATAACGCCGGGCATCACCCGGACCAAAAGCCGCGAGGCTTTTGGGATCAGTGTGCATGCCCTTGTTCGGTGTTTTGCCTAAGATTGAAATTGAATAAGGACACTTTTCTCTGGCCAGTAAACCCAACATGCGGCTTGGGCGTGAGCTAAGGATTCATACGGGCTTCCGGCAGATTTGTGCCAAGCCTCCCAATCTTCTCCCGGCTGGCCTGTGTCTTTTCTAACCACGAGCGAGTTCAGTGGGGGACGCCCCTGATCGACATCATCGTCCGAAATGTTGACGATCCATCCCACGACCTCAGGCGTGCATCCTTGACCCCAATTACCGCCGGACTCGCTATGCTTCTCCCATAGTTCTTTATACGTGACTTTTCTACGATGAAATGTCTTTTCTACACCGCGACATACCTTAATCAACGTTTTTCTTACTGCCTTTTCCGTTTCAGATAACATCTCAACCTCCTTACTGTCACCCAACATTATAAATTATATCGACTCGATTTTTTTCATCGAGATTTGCATTAGGGGTAATCGTATAAGAATTTGCTTGATAACACAATAAGAAAAATCTATTTAAATATTAAGTGGATAGGGTCGATAAGACAAAGAACAACCTTGGCTTTTCAATCAGGGAACGTCTACTTTTTGTTGAAGATATCAATATCATATCGAGTCGACAAATCCACCATCAAAAAAACACAAAGCTTCGTTGGTCCTGATAAATTGGCGAGAAATGAGTCGCGGCAAGGATGCCGCTCTTTCTATGGGTTGGGGGATCGTTTTCTCCGTAGGAACACCTTTCAGGTGCGACACAGCAGCGGATTATTAGACAGTGGATTTGGGTCCCTATTTGCAGTTGCTTTCCCCGGTGATATTGGCTACATTTATGTCCTTTACATTTTTAGGGCGGTGAAGTATTGAACATCGAATTGCGGAGGGACAGGCACTGCCGTGAGCGTATCTGAATACCAGAAGAAAATTAACGAGGCTGCACGCTTTTTAGCCGGCGGTCTGGATTTAAGGCCCACCGTGGGCATTATTCTGGGAACCGGGTTAGGGGGTCTGGCGGACCGGATTGAGAAGCACAAGATCATCCCATACCGTGACATCCCGTATTTTCCCGAATCTACCGTGGAGAGCCATGCCGGGCAGTTGATAGCCGGGCATCTGGGCGGCAAGGCGGTCCTGGCCTTTCAAGGGCGTTTCCATTTCTACGAGGGCTACTCTTTGGAGGAAGTTACCTTTCCGGTACGGGTACTGGCCGCTCTGGGCGTAAGGACATTAATCTTATCGAACGCCGCCGGAGGCTTAAATCCACTCTTTAAGCCCGGAGACCTCATGATTATCCGTGACCACATCAATCTCATGGGAGTAAATCCTTTAAGGGGACCCAATGTGGATGAGTGGGGGCTGCGCTTTCCGGATATGTCGATGCCTTATGACCGGGCCCTCTGTGCTAAGGCGGAGGAGGTGGCCCTGGCATCCGGCCTCCCCGTACAAAAGGGCGTCTATGTGGCGGTTTCCGGCCCCAGTTTGGAGACCCCGGCCGAGACGCGTTTTTTGCGAATGATCGGCGCGGATGCGGTCGGCATGTCCACGGTGCCGGAGGTTATAGTAGCCAATCATGCCGGGCTCAAGGTCTTTGCCGTCTCTGTAATTGCCAATGTGAATCTTCCTGAGTGCATGCAGCCTATCCGTTTAGAAGATGTTATTGCTACTGCCGGTAAGGCGGAGCCAAACCTTGTCCTTCTGGTTTCGAGACTGCTCAAGGCTATGGACGATTAACAATAGAGGCTCTTGCAAAAGTCCCAATTCTGTCATTCCCTCAGCGATTCTGAGCGGGAATCTGGTTCTAACTGCTTGAAAAACCATATCCCCGATAGAAACATTCGGGGATGACAAACAGTTTTGTAAGCGGCTCAATACATGAAGGGAATGCTTATATGGGTGATGGTAACGATAAAGTAGCGGCTGACCTGGTCATTACCGGGGGGACGGTGCTTACCCTTAATCCCGACGGGGAAATTATTGAAGATGGGGCCGTGGCTATAAAGGATGACAGCATTATTGCCGTTGGTCCGGGGCCGGTAATTACCGGCTCAGTAAGGGCAGGGCGTGTACTGGAGGCCCGGGGCGGGGTGATTATGCCCGGCCTTATCAACTGCCATACCCATGCGGCCATGACCTGCTTCCGGGGGTTGGCCGATGACCTGCCGCTTATGACCTGGCTTAACGATTATATCTTTCCGGCCGAGCGTAAGATGAACGCGGATACGGTCTATTGGGCAACCCTTCTGGCCTGTGTGGAGATGATACGCTCTGGAACCACCACCTTTTGTGATATGTATCTCTTTACGGATAACGTGGCTCAGGCCGCGGCCAAGGCCGGCCTGCGGGCCTGGATTGGTGAGGGATTATTTGACTTTCCTTCGCCCAATTACGGCGAACTGGAAAACGGCTTCAAATATACGGAAGAACTCATTCTCAAGTGGAGGGAACACCCGCTTATCTCTATTACCATCGATCCCCATGCCACCTACACCTGTTCGCCGGACCTCCTTCAGCGGGCCAAAGACCTGGCTGTATTATATGATGTGCCTATCGTTATCCATCTGGCTGAGACTAAGAGCGAAGTAGAGGCTATCCGGGCCCGGTACAGGCATTCACCGGTCATTCATCTAAAGGAATTGGGGCTTCTGGATGAGCATCTGGTGGCCAACCATTGTGTAGTGCTGGATAAGGCGGATATAGAGGCATTAGCTGAAAACAGGGTAAAGGTTGTCCATTGCCCGGAGAGCAACATGAAACTGGCCTCGGGGGTGGCGCCGGTGCCGCAGCTCCTGGAAGCGGGCATAACCGTAGGCATAGGCACGGATGGGTGCGCCAGTAACAATAACCTGGACCTTTTTCAGGAGATAGACACCATGGCCAAACTGCACAAGGTCTATTGCCTGGACCCCACTGTTATAGATGCCAGAACGGCCGTGCGCATGGCTACCACTAATGGAGCCAAGGTCCTCAGGTCCGGCAGAAAGATCGGAAGTCTCGAGGTCGGCAAGAAGGCGGACATCATTGTTATAGATATGAATAAGCCCCATCTGACTCCGGTCTATAACCTGTACTCGCACCTGGTCTATGCCGTAAGTGGCGCGGATGTGATTTCCTCGGTGATAAACGGCCGGGTCATCATGGAAAACGGGATTATCAAGACTGTAAACGAAGAAGAGGTATTATCCAGGGTTCGGGAGATCGGTCAGAATATCAGGTCATGTTTTGTTCCCGCCTGAACATAGGCGTTCTAATTGTTCGAGTCGTTCGAATGTTTTTTGACTCCTGGCTCCTGAATTCCGTATTCTGAAGGCTGAACGCTGATGGCTGAAAGCTGAAAGCGTGAAGCCGGAAACGGTAGTTTCCGGATGAACACTAATTAAGACGGAAATATGATCGACTGCCATAAGTGCAAGCACTACTATGTGACCTGGGATAAAAACTTCCCGCACGGGTGTCGGGCCATGGACTTCAAAAGTCGGGAATTCCCGTCAACAGTAGTGCAAACAAGCTCAGGAATGTCCTGTCTCCTGTTCAAGCCCAAGGCTAAGTCCCGGCCTTAGGCCGACCGTAGGCCGGACATCCAGCCAGAGATAGCCAACCTTCAAAAGCACAAAAAAGGCGGCCTATCTGATGGATAGGCCGCCTTTCGAGAAATCTGGTCGGGACGAGAGGATTTGAACCTCCGGCCCCCTGAACCCCATTCAGGTGCGCTACCAAACTGCGCTACGTCCCGATTTTTTACCGTGAGCATTATTTAACACCTGGGCTGGAAGGTGTCAAGTTTTTAAGCGCCCGGAGTTTCCTTAGTTTTTTAGGGAACCCCTGTGTTTCTGAGCGAAACTTACCGGAGTCCGCCACGGCGGACCGCAGACGGATCGAGGGCACGCAGGGACGTTGACATTGACTTTTACCCTGTTTGTTATTAGATAGTGTCCATCCGGGAAACAGGAATCGCACCT
Source organism: Thermodesulfobacteriota bacterium (assembly GCA_030017815.1). Taxonomy (GTDB): domain Bacteria; phylum Desulfobacterota; class QYQD01; order QYQD01; family QYQD01; genus QYQD01. The sequence continues at coordinate 6,666 of JASEGX010000024.1, forward strand.
GGAAGGTGCTCCTACAAAAGAAGAACGCAATGTGATTCTAATCCCTAGGAGCAATATCCTGTTGCGACGGGTTTCCGGAGGAGAACTCGATAGAACAAATCCGATGGAGATTTCTGATAAAAGTTACCGCCGGTTTTTTGAAGAGGCCCGGGAGATGCTTTTTATAGCGGACAGGGAGGGTCGATTGCTGGCTGTAAATCCCTATGGCGCCGGCCTGCTTGGATATGCCTCACCGCAGGAACTACTGGCCGTGGGGTCAATTCATCAGTTATCCTACTATCCGCAGGATGAGAAAGATTTCAGGAAAAGGATCGAGCAGGAGGGTTTAATACGTAATTATGAACTTACGCTTAGAAAAAAGGATGGCGGCAAGATATCCGTCTTTTTGACCGGGAATGCCATAAGGGATGGAGGCGGTGAGGTCGTCGGCTATGAGGGGATTGTCAGGGATTTCAGTGAACGCAAGAGGCTGGAGAAACAGCTCTTACATTTGGAAAGGCTTGCGGCCATGGGTAAGCTCTCCGCAGAGCTGGCGCATGAGATTAATAATCCCCTGGGCGGCATACTGATGTACGCGAAACTGGCCCTGGAAGACCTGCCTGAAGGCGATGCCCAGGCCCAGCGCCTGGAGAAGATTTCCAGATTAGCAACCCGTTGCCGTATGATTGTGCGCGGGCTCCTTGATTTTGGCCGCAGTGACACGGCCGAAAGGGAGTGGGTGGATATCAACCAGACTATCCTCGATATGTTCGACCTGATTCGTGACCACATCCTCTTCAGGCCGGTTCGCGTAGAGATGAAGCTGGGCGAGAATCTGCCCCGGGTATGGGGAAATCGCAGCAATCTGGAGCAGGTAGCCTTAAACATGATGATTAATGCGGCTGAGGCCATGGAAGGGCAGGGGACCTTAACGATTGAGACCGGATATTCTAAGGAAGAGTCTAACTTTTCCATGTATTTTAAAGATACCGGGCCGGGTATAAGCAAGAAAAACCTGAACAAGATATTTGAACCCTTTTTTACGACGAAAAAACGTGGCAAGGGGACTGGACTGGGCCTTTCTATCAGCCACGGAATCATCCAGAAGCACGGGGGATCGATTCAGATCAACTCCATACCGGGGGAGGACACGACATTTGTTATCCAACTGCCGGCAGGAAAAGATAACCATGAGAATGCGCGGTAAGATATTAATTATCGACGATGATGAGGCCATTCGCGATGGCTGCTACCATGCCCTCTCCAGGGAAGGTTATGAGGTGGTCACGGCTGCTACCGGTCGGTCCGGTCTGAAGGCATTTGAAGAGTCTTCCTTTGATCTGGTTCTGCTGGATATGAGAATGCCGGATATGGGCGGCATGGAGGTGCTTAACCAGATCAAGGAGCAGGACCCGCAGGCGGTGGTAATTGTTATTTCCGGCTTTGGCACCATACCTTTGGCGGTAACGGCCATGAAGTCCGGGGCCTACGACTTTTTCCCAAAGCCCTTTGAACCGGACGAGCTTCGCATACTGGTAAAACGGGCCTTGGATACCAGGCGCCTGGCCATGGAGAATATTTATCTGAAGCAGGCGCTTAAGAGTAAAGAGGGTACGGCCCGCATTGTCTATCAAAGCAAGGCGATGTCCAGGATCATCCGTATGATGGAACTGACCGCGCCGACGGACAGCACCGTACTTATAACCGGTGAAAGCGGAACCGGAAAGGGACTGGTGGCCAGGCAGATCCATGAGATGAGCCAGCGCAGTAAAAATCCCTTTGTGGCCGTGGATTGTGGAACACTGGTAGAAACCCTTTTTGAGAGCGAACTCTTCGGGCACGTCAAAGGCTCCTTTACCGGTGCAGAGGCTACCAAGATCGGCAAATTCGAGCTGGCGCAAGGCGGCACTATCTTTTTTGACGAAATCGCCAATATCAGCCTGGATGTCCAGGCCAAGCTGCTCAAGGCCGTAGAAGAGAAAACCATATCCAAGGTCGGCAGCCATCGTTCCATTAAAGTAGATATTCGCATTATTGCGGCTACGAATAAGAATCTCGATGGGGCCATCCAACGCGGGGCATTTCGCGAGGACCTTTTTTTCCGCTTAAACGTCATGCCCGTACATCTCCTTCCTCTTCGCGAGCGTAAGGAGGATATTCCGGTATTGGTCCTGTATTTTCTGGAGAGACTTGGCGCCAAGTATAAAAGAGACGGCCTTTCTATATCTGATGAGGCATTGAAATCATTGATGAACCATAATTGGCCGGGTAATGTGCGGGAGTTGGAAAACACGCTCGAACGTGTGGTTATCCTGACCGAAAAGCCGGCCCTGGACGTCCATGATTTTATGTATGCCGGGTTGCCGGGTCCCAGCCCGTCACTCTCTGCCGGTTCTTACGCCCTTGCCGACATGGAGCGCAATCATATTGCGCACGTACTGCATCGTCATAAAGGGAACAAGTCCGAGGTGGCCCGTGCGCTGGGCATTGATCGTAAGACCCTCCGCGAGAAGATAAAACGCTATGGCCTGTCTGATTAAGGTCAGGGCTGTTAAAGGTCGGAGCCCAATTTGTCCTTGACTTTTCCCTGTTTTTTCCTTAATTATTGAAGCTCCCCGCAGCCCACTAGGGTCGGACTTGGATGGCAAGCAGCGGGGAATGCGCTTGCTGTGCATGTTCACGGCGCAAGTCATAAGATAATATTGTTGGGGGATCGTCCAGCGGCAGGACGGCAGACTCTGGATCTGTCTACCGAGGTTCGAATCCTCGTCCCCCAGCCATTTTTTCGGCGATTATTTTGTCCATTACTTGCCCCTTCTCTTTCTCGTTCATATCTGATTAATTCCATTAGGCCAGATAGGCCAGAGATTTTCCCATCAACCGGAAAGACGTAACACTTATGATTAGAAATATTGGAATAGTGGGTATGCCGCCGCGGGAGGTCATGATTCGCCTTAAGAAGGAAGGCGCAAAGATTTATGACCTCGATGCCTTACATGTAAAACCCGACCTTGAGATTACTGCTTCGTATATACCACGGGTTTATTGTGCTATCCTGCGCACGGTCCTGACCAATGTCAACAAGATGTCTTTAGATGCCATCTATATAGATATAGGCGAGGGAAAGTGCAGCGGAGCCCTTTATATTGCTGAGATTTTAAAAGTAGAACTCAATATCCCGGTTATTCAGACACGCAACGAAGATAAGATGCGTTTTGGTAACCCTGTCTGTGAGAGCGGCCTGCCTTTGGTGGAAAAAATGGAGCTGATAACGCAGAGTGTGTTAGAGCCGGAGGCAATGAAAAATGATCTGGTTCGATGTGAGCCGGCGGCCGGATTCTGGGGCGTACCGCCGAGGGACTTTTCTATTTTAACTCTGTTCCCAGCGCGCACCCATGTCTTTGGCTGGACGAGGTGTATGGAGAATAAGACCCCGGCTGATGCAGAGTTGGAAAAAATAGCCAACCCTGATGTTCCTACCGTATTCTTTGCCCAGTCTTTTTGTCAGAAGACAGCCTTAACCTATTATCTGGCCAGAAGACATCCCTGTGGACTCTATGTGGATGCTGATGTATATATGGGGCATAGCACCAAGTCAAAAGTTCAGGCATTCCTTGAATTAAATGGAGCAATAGATTGATATTAGGTGATTTTGGCACATCATATACAAAATTATGGGATATAGAGAAAGAATCTGTCCCACGCATTGTGCGCAGTATGGATATAGCTGGTGGCCTGCGTACTACGTTATCTACCGGCCATAATGGGGAGCGGTTCGGCGAACGCTACGTTAATGAGCTTACGGCCCTGGCTCGCGGCGCGAAGAGGCTGATTAAAGAGGATGATTTCGTCATCCTGGATTGCGGCAGCCGGGACCTGAAATTCGTAAGGTTCAGCGGGGATAAGGTCAGGGATACGGGATGGAATGCCGAGTGCGGGGCCTCCCTTGGGTTTACCATAGAATTACTGGAGAGGTATTATGACCTCGATCACCGCCGGATGCCTGTGCCATCTACCCACTTACCGGTGACCTGCGGGGTGCTGGGTCTCAGCCACATCTTTGATGCCATTATTCAGGGCGCCCGGCCGGAAGAGGCGGTGGCCTCTTTCATTAAAGGCATCGCCCTAAACGCCTACCGTTTTGCCGGATCCCCACCCAAGCTTTACCTCTCCGGAGGCCTTTCTGAAAATCCTGTCTTTGTCAAAAGCATGCCCTGTGAAGTGGTTGTTTTAGGACGATTTGTTCTACTTGAAGGGCTGCGCTATATAGCCTCTATTTAGCTTGACTATTCAAGGAAAATAAATTAGTTATTTGTGCTTGACGGTTAATTTTTGTGTTCAATACGGTGCGAGAAGTGGAAGATTTTAATAAGCTGACAGAGCAGAGACAAAAAAAGGCCAGTGACCTGAAGGAATTGGGATTTCCCCTTTATCCCAATAACTTCAGGGTCAAGGACAGGGTAGGGGACATAATATGTAAATATGCCCAGGTTAATGATCTGCCCGGCGAGGATCAGAAGTTTGTTATAGCCGGCCGGATGATTGCACTGAGGGACTTTGGAAAGAGCGTCTTTACCCATGTCCAGGACGGGAATGGAAAGATCCAGGTCTATTTGCGGAAGGATATCCTGGGTAATGGAAGTTATGAGGTGTGTAAGCGTCTGGATATCGGCGATATTGTGGGTATTGAAGGGACACTTTTCAGGACTAAAACCGGCGAATTGACGCTTCTGGCACAAAAACTAAACCTTTTGACCAAATCACTCCGTCCTTTACCGGAGAAGTTCCATGGCCTTACGGACGTGGAAACGCGGTATCGCCAGCGGTATGTCGATTTAATGGTCAATCCCGGGGTACGGGAAGTCTTTTTGAAACGCATCCGGATAATCCAGGAAGTGAGGAATTTTCTTACTGAAAGGGGTTTTCTGGAGGTTGAGACGCCGATGATGCAGCCCATTCCCGGCGGGGCCACGGCCAGACCCTTTAAGACCTATCATAATGCCCTCGATATGGAGCTGTACCTGAGAATTGCCCCGGAGTTATATCTGAAACGCCTGGTCGTAGGCGGATTTGAACGGGTTTTTGAGATTAATCGCAACTTTCGTAATGAGGGCATCTCTATCCAGCACAACCCTGAATTCACCATGTTGGAATTTTATCAGGCCTATGCCACCTATGAAGATCTGATGGCCCTTACCGAAGAGATGTTTTTCATGCTGGCCGAAAAGACTTGTGGTCAGCCGGTCATTTCTTACCAGAATTATGAGATAGACTTCACCCCTCCGTGGAAGAGGTATGCCTTGCAGGATGCCCTGGTGCAAGTCGGCGGGTTGCAGGACGAGCTTCTCCATGATGAGGCAGGGGCCAGGGCCTATGCCGTTTCCCTGGGTATTAAGCTGGGTGAAAAAGACGGCCTCGGCAAGACGCTCGTAAAGCTCTTTGATCATCTGGTGGAGCCTAAGCTGATCCAACCAACCTTTATCTATGCCTATCCTTTGGAGGTCTCTCCGCTTTCCCGAAAAAATGAGGCAGATAACGAGGTGGTAGATCGTTTTGAACTGTTTATTGCCGGCCGGGAGATGGCCAACGCCTTCTCTGAGTTGAATGACCCGGTTGATCAAAGGGAACGATTGGTTAAACAGATAATGAACAGTGACACGGTAGATGAGGACGAGGAAATCGTCCCTATTCTGGACGAGGATTTCCTTCGGGCCCTGGAGTACGGCATGCCCCCTGCGGCCGGGGAGGGGATCGGGATAGACCGGCTGGTTATGCTTTTTACGGATTCACCTTCTATCCGGGACGTAATTCTTTTTCCGCACCTCCGGCCTGAACGTTAAATTCATAGGTAATGGCCTGCGACCAAGTATGAGCTTTGAATGGTTTATCGGCCTTCGTTATCTGAAGGCAAAGAGAAAGCAAACCTTTATCTCGGTGATTACCTTTATTTCCGTGGCCGGGGTCATGGTCGGGGTAATGGCCCTGATAGTCGTTCTGGCGGTTATGACCGGCTTTGAAGAGGATCTAAAGGGCAAGATACTGGGCCTTAATGCCCATGTCCTGGTGCTTAAATATGGTGATTCCGTTGGGGATGTAAAAGGACTGCAGGAAAAGATAGAAAAGACAAAAGGGGTAGTGGCTACTACTCCTTTTATTTATTCTCAGGCCATGCTGAGCTCGCAGCTCGGGGCCTCAGGCGTGGTCTTAAGAGGAATTGATCTTAAGTCATCCAACAAGGTCATCAACCTGCATCGATACATGGTCGAAGGTTCATTGGAAAATCTGGAGATTCCTTCCGGGCAGAAAGCGCCGGGGGGGAACACAGAAGGGACTCCGGGTATTATAATCGGCAGGGAACTGGCCAAAAATCTGGGTGTGATAAGGGGCGACCGGGTACAACTTATGTCCCCGACTGGTATGATTACGCCTGTGGGGGTCATACCCAGGATGGAGGCCTTTAAGATAGTCGGGATATTTGATTGTGGCATGTTTGAATATGATTCTTCCATGGCCTTCATATCCCTGAGAGCGGCCCAATCTTTATTGGGGTTAGGCGGCAGAATAACCGGCCTGGAGGTAAAGGTAGCAGATATCTATAAGGCCGATCAGGTGGCTGCCGCTATCAACAACACGCTTGGTTACCCTTACTGGACAAGGGACTGGATGAAGATGAATAAGAACCTTTTTTCGGCCTTAAAACTGGAAAAGATAGCCATGTTCATAATCCTGGCCCTGATTGTCCTGGTGGCGGCCTTCAACATTGTCAGTACGCTGATAATGGTGGTTATGGAGAAAAACAAGGACATAGCCATTTTGAAGTCTATGGGCGCTACGCGGAAGAGCATCATAAAAATCTTTGTCATGGAAGGGGTAATCGTCGGCTTTACCGGGACCATACTTGGAATTATAGGTGGTTTTGGCCTCACGAGCCTGCTTAAAAAATATAAGTTCATTAAATTGCCCAGCGATGTTTATTATATATCCACCCTGCCGGTAAAGGTGGAGGCGCTGGATGTGGCCTTAATTTCATTTGCGGCTATAGTTATCAGTTTTTTGGCTACCCTTTATCCTGCCTGGCAGGCTTCAAGGCTGGAACCGGCGACTGCCTTGAGATATGAATAGCAAGGGCTTGCTCACCGGCTTCTCCATGGGCCAGGGCAGCGGACCGGTCGTAGAGGCCCGTAACATCCACAAATCATTTGCCACAGACGGGCAAAGGATAGAAGTGCTGAAAGACATCGACCTGACCGTAAAGGTTGGAGAGTCTTTGGCCATAGTCGGCGCTTCCGGAGTAGGCAAGTCCACACTGTTACACCTTCTTGGCACCCTGGAACTACCGGATAGCGGCAGTATTCTTTATAATGGACTGGATGTATCGAAGTTAGGTGACGAGGATCTGGCCGCCTTTCGAAATAGATATATAGGCTTTGTTTTTCAGTTCCACCACCTTTTGCCTGAATTTACCGCTATTGAAAATGTGATGATCCCGGCCCTTATCGCCCGCCAGGAGAAAAAGAGCGCCTGCGCCCTGGCCAAAGACGTTCTTTGTGAGGTCGGGTTAAAAGACCGCCTGAGGCACAGGATTGGAGAACTTTCCGGAGGTGAGCAGCAGAGGGTGGCCCTGGCCCGGGCCATTGTCCTGTCCCCCCGGCTTCTTCTGGCAGATGAACCCACAGGGAATCTGGATACAAAAACAGGCCAGAAGGTACACGATCTCATCTTGGGCCTGGGGGAAAAGAATAATATGGCCACAATCGTGGTAACCCATAATCTGCGGCTGGCCCAGTGCATGGGACGCTGCCTGACTATAGTTGACGGACGATTGGAACAATCTGATCCGGGGAGATTTTCTTGATATGAAGATATTTTTAAGATCATTGATCCTGTTTTTCATGATGAGCTCTGTTTTTCAACCGGCCATAGCCGCAGAAAAAAAGACTGTAGCGGCCGCGCCTTTTATCGTGCACAGTAAAGAAGACATCAGTTCCCTGGTGGCTTCGATGGAAAAGAACCTGATGTCTGCTCTGGCATCAGCGGGCTTTGAAGTGATTGAACCGGCCCGGGTAGCCGGGGAGATCGACAGAAGCAGGCTTTTTGATGCCAAATACATGCGGGATGCGGCAGGGAAGCTGGGGGCGGATTGCATCGTATGGGGCAGCATTACTAAAATCGGCCAGCGCCTGAGCCTGGATGTCTGGCTGCTTGAGGTCGCCGGCACTAAAGGTCCTATGCCACTTTATGCCGAAACCACCGGGACCGACCGGTTGGATACGGCGCTGCAGAAGATAGTGGGCAATATTCAGTTCGCCGTCTTAAAGAAAGAACGTATAGGAGAGGTCTTGTTTTCCGGTAATCGAAGGATTGAATCTGAGGCCATCCGTACCCATATCAAGTCCAAACCGGGCGATATTTTTAATAAGGATAGGTTGAGCGAAGATATGCGCTCCATTTTTGCGATGGGTTATTTCACAGAGATAAATATCGATGCGAAAGACTCTCCGGAAGGGAAAATTGTGACCTTTGTGGTTACAGAGAAGCCGGTTATAAAAGACATCAAGGTAGAAGGGAATATCGGTGTTGAAACGGAGAAAATAAAAGAAGTAATCAGCGTCCGGACAAACTCAATTTTAAAGCTCAAGGATATCCAGGAGTCTGAGGAAAAGATCAGATTTCTCTATAGGGAGAAAGGTTATTACGGAACACTTCTGGATCACAAGTTATCAGACTTACCTAATAATGAGGCCATACTGACCTTTTCCATTAAAGAAGGCGAAAAGGTACATATAAAGGATATACGGTTCGTTGGGAACAAGGCCTTCGGCAGCAAGCAATTAAAAGATTTAATGGAAACTACGGAAAAGGGGTTTTTCTCCTGGCTCACCTCTTCCGGTATTTTAAACCGGGATATTTTGGAACGTGATTTATCCAAGATAACTTCATTTTACTATAACAACGGGTATATCGAGGCCAAGATCGGAGAGCCTGAGATCGAACACAAGGAGAAATTTATATTTATCACTATCCCCATAGAGGAAGGTTCTCAGTTTACAGTGGGGTCAGTGGATATTGAGGGTAAGCTCATAAGGTCAAAAGAGGAGTTGCTATCGATATTGAAGATTCGCCAGGAAAAGACCTACAGTCGGGACGTCTTAAGGAGGGATATCCTGGCCTTAACAGATGTCTATGCGGACGCCGGTTATGCCTATGCCGAGGTCGCACCCGAGATCGCCAAGGATGATATAGCGAAAAAGGTAAATATAACTTTTTTTATTCAGCCCGGGGAAAAAGTCCATTTCGATCGGATAGAGATATCCGGGAATACCAAAACGCGGGATAAGGTCATAAGACGTGAACTCAGGATAGCGGAAGGAGATCAATTTAACGCCGAAGGCCTGCGTAAGAGCAATCAGAGGTTACAGAAGCTTGGCTTCTTCGAGGATGTGAATATAACCCCGGTCAAAGGCGTTGACGAAACTAAAATGGACCTCAAAATCGAGGTTAAAGAAAGGCCTACCGGGGCCTTCAGTATAGGTGGCGGTTACAGCTCTGTGGAGCACTTTATTGGTATGGCCGAGATATCACAGCGAAACCTTTTTGGCCGCGGTCAGGAGTTGAGTCTGCGGGCGCAAACCAGCAGCCGTTCTACCCGCTATAACCTGAGTTTTACAGAGCCTTATTTTCTGGATACCAAGCTGGCCACAGGCATCGACCTTTTCGATTGGGAAAGGGAGTATGATGATTATACCAAGAAGAGTACCGGCGGAGGATTAAGACTGGGCTATCCATTGACCGATAATCTGAGGGTTTTTGGTGGTTATAGATTTGAAGATGCTACCATGGAGGATGTTCGGCCCACAGCCTCGTGGGTGATAGTTGAGTCTATGGACATCCATGTAACCAGCTCCTTAACCGCCGCCATAGAGAGGGATACACGTAACAGTTATATCGATCCTACTGCCGGGTCGATAAACAGCTTTTCGGTCGAGTATGCGGGCGGATTCCTGGGGGGTGACAGCGCCTACACGAAGTACACGGCCAAATCCGGCTGGTACTATCCACTTTTATGGGATACAGTGGGGCACATTAACGGGGCTATAGGTTATGTTAAGGAGAACCCGGACGGTAAGCTGCCTGTGTATGAAAAGTTTTATCTGGGCGGTCTAAATTCAGTGCGCGGTTTTAAGTTCGGTGACATCAGCCCTATCGATCCGGCGACCGGTGAGCGCATCGGTGGCGAGAAGATGCTTCTCTTCAACGTTGAGTATATATTCCCCCTGATAAAAAAGGCCGGGTTAAAGGGTGTGGTCTTTTTTGATGCCGGTAACGCCTTTCGGGAAGAGGATAGTTACAACCTGACCGACCTCCGAACCAGCGTTGGTTTTGGTTTCCGCTGGTTTTCACCCATTGGGCCGCTACGCCTGGAGTGGGGTTATAACATAGACCCAGAACCGGGTGAGGATTCAAGTAGCTGGGATTTTACCATTGGAGGAGCCTTTTGAAAACAAATCCTAAATACGAAGCACGAATCTCGAAACAATATCGAATGAGCAAATTGAAATCAATGATCCAAATAAAAATCGAAACAGTTTTGAACATTTGATATTTTGTCATTGCGAACGAAGTGAAGCAATCTCATGGGATTGCCACGTCGCTTCGCTC